>CAINDV010000612.1 GCA_903847485.1 uncultured Verrucomicrobiota bacterium | reverse complement strand
GCAAACTGTTTTATCGATTGGTGCAGCAGGCAGTGGTGGTTTCCCCAGCGCCTTACAAACAACTCTGCGGTGGCAACCCCAAGCCCTTGGGGTAGGTTGAGTCAATTAGCGAGCCCAGTTCGACATAACTGGGACCACGGTTGGAACGTTGGAAATCGCGACCCGTAGAGAAACCGCGTGCCATGCCCCTCTTCCCGGGCCACCCGTTGCGGACACCGCGCCCGGTGGACGTGGCGCGCTGCTCGTTGAGTTCGGCGGTTGGCGCAGCGGACAGTGGATAAAAGCAAGGCGCAGGCGGAAGTAAAGGGCGGCGGTCAATTGCCGGGACGGACCCCTTTTCCCCTTTTCACTTCTCCACCGCCCGGTAAAACCGCTGGCTGGCATTGGTGGCCTGGGTGTCGAACCAGAGCCACGGCGAGTTAGTGAGTGTCACCGTCGCCAGCGGCAGCCAGTTAGTCGGCGCAGTTACGTCCACCGTGTATTCAATCCCATAAGCCCGCCCCACTGTGCCGTACAGCGTCAGGCCCGGATACAGCCCCAGCAAGAGATAGGATTGCCCCGTGACCACCACCAGCGCCGGCGTGCTGGTGACTCTGCCGCCGGGCCGCAATCCACTGCAACGTCATGGTCGTCTCGGCCCGCAACTGGCAAGCACCCGTTTCTGCTTGCTGGTTTCTTTCCGCTTTGGCCCGCAGCCAGAACACCTGCGCCTACGGGTTGCGGGGCGAGACGCCCGGCGGCGGGACGGGAGCAGGCGAATCGGCGGGCGGGCGGGCGGGCGTGAGGGCGACCATGATGGCGCGCCCGTCAGACGCCTGCACCGCCGCCGCCGCCGCCCTGAGAAGCAAACGGCGGCGGTGGAAAAACGCGGCCGAACTGAAGGGGGGGCGAATCGGCGAGCGGTGGGGGCGGGTTGGTAGCCGGGGGCACCTTAGCCCACCGGTCATCCGACACGGTGGTTGAAAAATACCTAGCACAGTAATGGTAGGCATGTCTGTCACGAAACCGCCCGAGGTTATCAAGCACAGTGACCAGCCGACAGCGCGGCGTGCCCCCATTCTTTTCGCCACGCAAACCTCGACCGATCATCTGCATGTAGCGCACGGGGCTGAAAACTTGGCGGGCGATGAGGACCATATCTGTCTTGGGAGCATCAAAGCCGGCGGCGAGAACGGTGTGATTGCATAACACTCTGATTTCGCCCCGCTGGAAGCGCTCGAGGAAATCGCGTCGTGCCCCCGACGGGGTGTCGCCACTTACGGCTGCCGCCCGTATGCCCAGGAGATGAAGCTGCGCCGCCATTTCTTCGGCATGTAGCACTGAGTTGGTGAAGAAGAGAATCGATTTCTCGGTACTCGCCTGAATCCTTTCAAGTAAGATTTTGTTTCTGACTGAGTCACCAGCCAATCGCTGGTTTATCAGATCAAGGACACGTTCGACATTGATGCCCTCCCAAACTTCACCTAGTTGCGAAAGTTGAACAGCTTCGGCTTCAAGCAACTGGGTCGGCGATTGGAGCGATTCATAGTCAGCTTCGGCTAACACCCCTTGATTGCGGAGCTGCTCGTAAAGATTCTCCTGGTTCCTGGGAAGTAATAAATTATCGAAGCGTCGGGCCAAGCGGGCGCTTTCAATCTCGTCTGTGCCACGAAAGGGCGTCGCGCTCAGACCGATGATTGGCGGCTCACTTTTCTCAGCATCGCCGGGCTTGGGCGCTTCCGCATCAAGCCAACGCAAGAGCTTCGTGTAGCTTTTTGTGATCGCATGATGGCATTCGTCCACGACCACCAAGCCCGGTTTATCCAGCCATGCTAGGTCCTCTTTGCCCACTCGGCTGTTGAGGGTTTGGATTGAAGCCACTACCACCACAGGCATTCCCGGCGGCGGCGGCTCTGGGTTCGGGTTGCTACCCCATAACCGAACAATGCGAAGGTCCGTCGCAGTTGCCCCACGATTGATCCAGACCTGCCGGAAAGATTGCACGGCCTGCTCGCAAAGCTCATCCGTCTGCGCGACCCAAAGCACAATGCGACAATCCCCTTCCGGTTTCAGAACCAAGTCCACCCCGGCCTGCACCAGAACGCGGGTTTTGCCGCCGCCAGTTGGGAGGCATACTACGGCGCGACGACGGCCATTTCCTGAGCGCAGAAGGCTGCACAAACCAGCGTCAACCTCCACTTGAAAGTCGTGCAGCGGAGGAAGGTAAATCGGCCCGCTGATGAATTCCTCGGCCTCGCGGTGTTTATGAGGAGACGTTGCGTACTCCGGCGGAAAGCCAAGGCTCGCAACGAAGGCCCGGGCCTCATCGTTGCTCCATCGGGATGGTGGATTCAGACCTTCCTCCCGCAGGGTCTCGCGGAGTTTCGCCAGGGCTTCCGTCCCAAGCAGCGCGATAACCAGGCCAGCAAGCTGGAGTGGTAAGCAGCTTTCGATAAAGGGCCTCCTTGACAAGTTCCCAAGCGCTTCCCGCAAAGGCCCACCTTTGTTTCCAACTGCCTCCAATAATTTGCCTGGAAGGCTGGTTTGGGCCGCAACGGCAGCACGCCTGGACTCAACGCTCTTGTCACAGATGATTCTCAATGACTCTGAAGCATCCCACTTCAGCCACCCGGCGGCGGAGATCTCGTTGATGACCAGGCGGAGCCGCTCCGAGCGAGGTAGCATGGCCAGTTGCTCGGTATCCAAGTGGAGTGCGCTCTTCCACATCAGGCAGGGGCATGGCTCTACCGTACCATCCAAACAGAGCTTTAGTCCTGCAACCGACTGGCTTTGGGCGGTCTTTTTGGGCTCCTCGCGCAGAACGATTCCCAACTCAGGAATTGCGGAGAGCAACAGATCCGGAGGTCCGAGCATCTCATTCCAACTGGGCTTAAAGAGTTGATCCAGATGGCGGGCACCCTTTTCCTTCCATAACGACAAGGCATGTTCATCGAGGGTGATGACGGTACGGTTTAGTCTTCTGGCGCGAAGCGCCAAGTCCGCAGAGGCAGTGACGTACACATCCGCCAACGCGATCTTACCTTGCGTGCCTGGGAGATGTTCGGGCACTACCGCGTCCCGAGCGGCACCAGCCCACAAACTGAGCAAAGTATCGCCGGTGAGGGTGGCGGGGGTAGCGAGATGGTGGAACATCGCCTTCCAAAGCGACGTGAGTTCCTGGGGAGTCGGCGCGGGTGGGTCCGTGACTGCGGCGGCTAGTGCTGTCAGGCCCGGCTGAAGCTCCTGCCAGCCCGGAACCAATGCCATGGCGTTCTGTTGGCGGCGGGAGAAAACAACGCGCAACGGAATTGCAGAGTCGCCGATGAGGAAGGAGCCATGCTCCAGAACAAACCAGGCCAGAGGGTGGGGTGCCTCCGGTTTATTGTAGTGGTCTGGTCTGGTGCGATGCACCAACCTGATGGAACCTGAGAATTCAGGATCCTGGAGGCACACCAGTAGGTGAGATGTGAAACGTGCGTTTGGGGTGCCAGTCAGCAGGCGGAGAAGCGGCCGCCCGTGGGGCATGGCGAAATCGGTTGGCTCGATGTAGGAGCGGCGGGCACCTTGAAACTCTGTCCTGCGGGCTTCCAACCAATCCCGAAGGTCACTCTGCCCCTCGCCAAGAACCTCTTTATAGGGTCCTGGCCCGTGTGTGCCCTTGGGAAAATCGGCAACGCCAAGTTGTTTTAGAGGCACGGTGTCATTCGCATGTTCGCCTTCATCAACAAGCACACGGGTGTTACTGCTCTCCCCTGCCATTGAGGCAACCAGTTGGCCAGGCAAGAGGGCTTCGTCGAACCGCACCCAACACCCATCTCTCCGACGAACGCGGATCCGATTTTTCTTCTCGCTAATGAATTGATCCCTGATAACTGCCGGTGCCAAGCGAAGCCGTGCCCAGAGGGTGCGCCACTCGGCGTTGGCGTGTCCGGTTGCGCGGATTTTCGCTTCAATTGGGGACAGCGCTTCGTGGAGCAGGCTACGCCAGGTGTTGTCATCAAGCTGGCGAACCTTCATCAGTTCGAGCAGCAGGCGGAGAGCCTCCGGATTATCGCGGAGGAATGGAGCGACTTGGTGGAGTTCAGGCATAGCCGCGCCAGGTGGCGCTATGATCAATGACTCCGCCTTCAACAGCCGCTGATCGTCTGAAGGAATGATTTCCAACAGGGGGCGGACTCTGTTCCACTCAGACAAGGCACAGGCATGGGCGTAGGCTTCGGCAAGCTTCAGAGCTTTGAGGGCGCCGGCTTCGTCGAGAGTAGCAACCGCACTGAACCAGAGGACCGCGTCCCGCGTGCCCAAGTTGGGGTTCTTCGGTTCAGCGGAATCTTCGGGCTGCGCCTTGGCGAGCCGCCTGTGTAGCTCAGCCAGACGACTGTTGCGTTCGCGGCTGAGACAAGCTGGGTGAACGAGTATTTCCGACTGCCCGACGGCGGCGGCTGACCAGTCCCGGGCGAGTTCCATGGAATCCTGCGGATGCCTCCATAAATCGCGGGGATAACAAAGATCGGCTCTGGCGTTGGGAACCGACCGAGTCGTTTCGATATGTTTCCAGAGTGCTTGGACAAGCGGCGCGGCATCCTCGTCCTGCCGATCCATCTGGCGCGGAAAGGCGTCAAGTGGACGCGCCGGGTCTTCTGGGGTTGCCAGGCCCGGCAGTGCTTGCGCCACGAGAGACGCAGCTTCCGACATGAGGGCGGCGTTCCATTCACCGGAGATGATGGCGTTGCGGTCGCTGTTGAGTTTCCAGGGTGCATTCAGGATGCCAGGCAGGCGGGTGGGAGTATTGGTTGGGAAGAACGCCCAAAAGCGACCGGCCTCTTCCCGCGTCGCATCCAGCGGCACTGCCCAAGTAACCGGGACGGTCTCGCGGGCGTGAATGTGGGTAGCATCTTTCCGGGCACGGGCGTCCGTGATGGAAACAGACTTCTCCACCACGCGCCACCGTGACGTCTTCTCTCCGTCGTGCAGCAGTGTGTCAGTTCCCTCAAATTCGCGACGCACGACACGTTTGGGATTGGCACCGTCATCCAGTGTGACGGCCACCGGCACCGGCAGAAACAGTAGAAACTCAGACGGAAAAGCCCTGATTTCACTCTGCAAATGGGTGAAGAGTTCTCCGTCCTTGATTTCTGCCCTGACGACGGTTGCAGCCCATCCAACAAACGAGTTAAGAATCGGATCGTCCATCCGCTCCTGGCTTTCGTCAAGCGGCCACGCCAATCTTAGCCCAGGCGCGAACTGAACGCCGAATCGTTCGCAGAGTTCCCGGCAACAACGTTCGGGGTCGAAACGCATGGCAACCCCGGTGCTGAACACGTCAATTCTTCCGCCAAGCCTTAGCAAGGATTTGAAGCCCAAACCAAAGCGGCCGATTTGGTTCGCGCGTTTAGGAGACGAATGAGAACGGAGCAGAGCATCTATGCCTTCCCTACTCAAAGCCGCCCCGGTGTTGGCAACATACAGGCACGACTTTCTGACCAGAACGTCGATGCGGTTAGCTTCAGAAAGCGGAACGTCCGAAGCCTGAGCTTCAAGAATCGCATCCGCGCCGTTCTGCACCAGTTCCAAGACTTGGCGATAACCATAACCGCCGGCGAGGACTATCTGTTCGATGCCGTAATGTTCCTTGATGTCGCCGGGAGAGGCTCGGTAAGCCGAGAGTCTTCCCTCCCGCAATTGTTCTATCAGTTCGCGCTGAGTTTGCATGTGTTGGGTGGTGGTTTAGGGAGTGGCCTGAATTAGCGATTCATGACGGTACAGCAACCGCAAGAGTGTAGTTGCGAACTCGTAACAGATGGGGCGCCGCTCTGGGTGCGGGCGTTGCGAATTTACGTTATCACGTTCAGTTCAATCTATCTTGGCCGGTCGCCGCCTCGTTCTCATAGGAGCTGAGCCGTTGACTGGTGGTGATCAGTTCGCGGTTGATTTGGTCAAGATAGGCGTCCATGTCGGCGGCATAGGTTTCGTTGGTGGAATACTTGACGCTGTTCGCGTCAATGACATCCAGGAGCTTCCGCTTCTCATTGGCGAGATGGAGTAGCCGCGCCCTCATGGCCTCGGTGCCCTCGGCGGACGGTCGCGCCCGCGGACGACCGTGCTCGGCGATGTGGCTCTCGTCGTGGATCAAGTCCCATTCGGTGGGGGAGGGTTCGGGAATTTTCATGGGGTCTTTCTATTTGATATGGTCGAAACGGTTTCCGCATCAAAACTGGGCACCGCCTAGATCGGACTTCGCTCCCACCGGGCGCGGCGCGGCTGGTGAGCAGTTGGCCGGTATGCCGTAACCAGCGCGCCGCCCAGCCGGCCCGCGCCAGCCAGCCACCCGGAAATATGCAATCGTCTGTTCACGCGCGACAAGCTACCGCCAAGGCCCAGCCCAGCAAGCAGATTCTCGGCGGTAACTCTCCCTGTGGCGCAAATCAGCTTTTGAGAGAGCGCCAATAGCTGCGGAGTAGCGCCAAAAGATAGCCCAAGGCCTAAGCCGTGACTTCCGCCCATGCCTTGCTTCTATCCGCTGCCGCACGGCGTGGAGGGCCCCAAAGCCGATGACTGCCTTTACTTCCTTGGCCGCCTCCGGGATGAAGCCCAGCTCCAGATGCAATACCGGAGTGTTCAGCGAAACGTTCGGTTTGCCATCGAACAGCACGCCGTAGTTGCCGTCCCGGCACCACGGCACCAACAGGGTGGCCAGCCAGCGGCATTCCTCCTCATCCTCGTCCGACAAGGAGAAATACTCCAGGAAGGCGCTGAGGGTAAGCTCTTCGTCAGACTCCAGGTAGGCAAAGACCAGATCGTGTATCTTACGGACGTGGAGGGTCTCAAATTCGCGAACGGCGGTCTCGGTCAACCCCGCCAGCAGCCTTGCCGCCGCCTCGGGATGCTGACTCCGCCAGTCCCGAAAATCCACGAACGCCTCGGTGTCGGAAACCCGGCGCGCTTGAGCCCAGTTGGCCAACGCCAGGGCATGGCGAACGATCTGGTCGCGCTTTTCCTCCGGCCACTTCTGGAGGCGTTCCTGGGCGTGTTCCT
>CAINDV010000611.1 GCA_903847485.1 uncultured Verrucomicrobiota bacterium | reverse complement strand
CACTTTGCCCGCACTGCCACCGTAAACGTGTCCGCACTTACGAGCTCAATTCGGCCGAAAAACGGCACTTCCTACGACGGCACTGTGGCCCGTAACACAGAATCCCAACTGCCCGCCGGGCGCGCTCAGAGATAGGAGGGGCTGAGTCGGGTAGGGCCGGGGCGCACGCAGCTTGCGCTCGTGTTTCCCCGGCCCTACCCGACTGAAGCTGTCGCCCCCGCACGTGAAGGCCGGATCGTCGTCCGTGGGACGTTACTTCACCCCCACCATCAGCTTCTTGATCGGCTTGGTAAGACTTAGCAAGAGAAGGCCGACGACCGTGGCGACGGCCACCATGACCAGGAATAGTTGCGGCATTTTCGAGAGATCCCCCGAAGTAAGTTTGCCCGCCGCCAGACCGGCAATCAGATTGCCGAGCGAGGTGGCCAGGAACCACAGTCCCATCATCTGCCCGACGAGCCGTTGCGGCGCGAGCTTGGTGACCGAACTAAGGCCCACCGGACTAATACAAAGCTCGCCGAGCGAATGGAGCAGGTAGGTCGCGATGAGCCACGTCGGCAGAACCTTCTTGCCGGAGGCAACGATGGTCGCCGCGCCCGCCATTACCAGGAAGCCCAGCGCCAGCAGCAGCAAGCCAAGGGCGAACTTCGCCGGCAGGGATATGTCCTTGCCGCGCCGGGCCAAGGCCAGCCACATAGCGGCGATCACTGGTGCCAGCGCGATGACGAAGATAGGATTGAACGACTGAAGCCAGCCCGCCGGAATCTCAAAGGGTTTGCCGAGCGTTACCACGCGCTCTGTGAAGCGGTCGGCGAAGATGTTCAACGACGAACCGGCCTGCTCAAATCCCGCCCAGAACATGGCTGAGGCGATAAACAACACGACCACCACTCCAAGGCGATTCTTCTCGGTGCGGTCGAGGCCCGCGAATAGGAAGAGCGCCGCGAAGTAAATCGTGGCGATGGCGATGATAAAGTAGGCGGTGTAACTGGCCAGTGTGTGCGGGTTAAGGTGAAGAACCCCGGCCACGGCGAGCAGGTACAGGGCGGCGACCAACCCGGCGGCACCCGCCACGATTCCCCAGTCGCGCGCCAAACCTGACTGGCGCGGCGCGGGTGGGTGTCCGGCCGCGCCTAAGTGCCGCCGGGTAAGCTGAAATTGCAGCAACCCCAGCACCATCCCCACGCCCGCGGCGGCAAAGCCGAGCCGCCAGTTAATCTTCTCGCCAAGGTAACTACAGATCAACGGACCAATGGTAGCACCAAGGTTGATGCCCATGTAGAAGAGGGTGAATCCCGCATCGCGTCGCGCGCCGCCTTCCGGGTAAAGCTGGCCGACGATGGCACTGACATTCGGCTTGAGGAGGCCAGTGCCGATCACGACCAAGATGAGGCCCAGGTAGAACGTATCCACACGGGGCACGGCGAGAGTGAAATAGCCGGCGGCGATAATCATGCCGCCCACCAACACCGCGCGTTGCGAACCGAGCAGCCGATCCGCCACCCAGCCGCCCGGCAAGGCCCCGAGGTAGACCGCGCAGCAGAACAGACCATAGATGGCGGCGGCGGTCTTGTCGTCCAGCCCCAGCCCGCCCTTCGCCACGGCCGCGCCCATGAACAGCATGAGCAGCGCCCGCATGCCGTAATAACCGAGCCGCTCCCACATCTCCGTGAAGAACAACGTGTACAGGCCACGCGGATGGCCTTGCGGGACGCCGGCACTAACGGCGGCAGGAGCAGCTAGGGATGAGTTCGACATACGGATTTGTTCTTACCTTGGTAGGTTCTAACTGCTTAGGCCACGGCCCATGGTAAACAGATTGGGAACGCGGACGGGCAGGCTGCTACTTACTCCCCTCGCGACACTGCCGCAACGCCTGGCTGAGTTGGGCGCATTCCGCCTTGGTCGCCGCACCCAGCGGCTGCCGCGGAGCGCCGCAGTCGTGGCCCATGAGTCCACAAGCAGCCTTGACCCACTGCGTGTATTTGCCGCCGCCTTCCATGAGTTCGAGCGTGGGGAGCATCTCGAAGAAGAGCTTGCGCGCCCTGGCAAAGTCTTTTTTCTCCACAGTCAACTCGTAGAGTTTGGCGTGCGATTGAGGGAGCACGTTGGCCACGCCACCCACCCAACCAATCGCGCCGACCATGAGACTCTCCAGCGCGATGGTGTCGCAGCCGCAGAACACGCCCAGGCGGTCACCGCACAACCGCATCAGCGTGGTCATGCGCGGCATTTCACCGGTGCTCTCTTTTACATAGCGAACATTCTTCAACTCGGCCAGGCGAGCGATGAAACCCGGCGCCATGTCCACGCCCGTGCGGCCCGGATAGTTATAGATCATGATGGGAAGGCCGATGGCCTCATTGACGGCCCGGAAATGGAGGAATAACTCCTCAAGCGTTGGCAGTGAGTAGTAGGGTGCCGCAAGCATAACTCCGGCACAGCCGAGTTGTTCTGCTTGGCGCGAGAAGGCGATCACGTCCCGCGTGGCACCAGCGTTAGTGCCGGCGACCACCGGCACGCGCCCCGCGGCGGCTTCCATCGTGGTTCGCAGAACCTGCTCCCGTTCCCCCGGCGAGAGCGCGTAGAATTCGCCGGTGCTCCCCAAGGGAATCAGACCGTGAATGCCTTGGCGGGCTTGGTGATCTACCAAGCAAGCAAGTTTGGGAAGGTCAATTTCTCCGTCAGCCTTCATAGGCGTGACGAGGGCGGTAAAGACACCGTGGAACCTGGTGGACTTAGTTTTCATTTAGATTTGATTAATGGAATAGGTGATCGAGGTGAGGCAACGCCGCTAGGTTGTGGTTATCCCAGTTGCATCCAGACGGTCTTCAGTTCGGTGTATTGCTCATGAGCGTAAGATGACTTATCACGGCCGAAGAAGCCGGATTCCTTGAAGCCGCCAAACGGCGTGGTCAGGTCGCCCTCCGAGAAGCAGTTGACGGACACCACCCCGGCGCGAATCGCGCGGGCATAGCGATGAGCTTTGGTAAGATCGCGGGTGTGCAAGGACGCCGCCAGGCCATAGTTAGTGTCATTGGCAACCGCAATGGCTTCTTCGTCACTATCCACGGGAATGACGGACAGCACCGGGCCGAAAATCTCTTCCTGGGCGATGGTCATCGAGTTCTTCACTTCATCAAAGATCGTCAGCTCGACAAAGTTACCGCCCGTTTTCGGCAGCACGCGGTGGCCGCCCAAGATCAGTTTGGCGCCGTCCTTGTGGCCGGCCTTGATGTAACTAAGCACCGTTTCCATGTGGCTCGGCTCGATGAGCGGCCCCACACGGGTCTTGGGATCCAGCGGGTCGCCGACCGGCCAGGATTTAGTCTGTTCGATGACTTTCTCCACCAGCGCATCCTTGACGCTCCGGTGAACTATCAAGCGCGAGCCGCTGCTACAGTTCTCGCCCATGTTCCAGAAGGCGGAATTGACGGCGTGCGGCGCGACCAAATCCAGGTCGGCATCCGCGAGCACCACTTGCGGGTTCTTGCCGCCCAGTTCGAGAATGACGCGCTTAAGATTAGACTCAGAGGAATACCGTAGCAGGTCGCGCCCGACACTGGTGGAACCGGTGAACGCCACCATATCCACACTCATGTGACGGCAAAGGGCCGGCCCCAGCACCGAGCCGGCTCCGGGGACCACGTTGAGCACGCCCACCGGAAGGCCCGCTTCCGCCGCCAGCTCGGCGATGCGCAAGGCACTAAGCGAAGTTTGCTTGGCGGGCTTAAGCACGATGCTGTTACCTGCGGCCAGAGCGGGTCCGATTTTCCACGCCATCATCTGCGCGGGGAAATTCCAAGGCAGGATCATGCCGACCACGCCGATGGGTTCACGAACGATCATCGCCACACTGTCCGGCCCGCAGGGCGCGACACGCTCATAGAGTTTATCAATGAGTTCCGCGTGCCAGTGGAGGCAGTGAATCGTGTCGGGAATGTCAATGTTGACACAGTCATAGATCGGCTTCCCGGCGTCCAGTGAGTCGAGCAGGGCGATTTCCATCGCGTTGGCTTCGAGGCGTTCGACGAATTTCAGCATCACCGTCTTGCGGTCGCTCGGCTTCATCCGGGACCAACGGCCATCGTCGAAGGCCTTACGAGCCACGGCGACAGCGCGCTCGACATCGGCCGCCTCGCAGGCGGAAATGTCAGTGATCTTCTTGCCGTTGGCGGGATTAATGGAGGCGTAAGTCTTGCCGGAACTGGACCGGCAGAACTCGCCGTCAATAAACGCCTGGGTGCGAAACTTGAGTTTGGCCACCGCCGTTTGGATGGTCTTAGGTTGCAGTGTGAACTTCATAGGTATCCTTGCTTTAGTCTTGAAGGTTAGTTCGGTGCTGAAAGCATTCCTATTTCCAGTTAAGACCGTCGGCGACAGTGTTCAAGTTTTCGCAACCGTGCTCCGTAACGACAACCATGTCTTCGATGCGGACGCCGCCCAAGTCACGCCGGTACAGGCCTGGCTCCACAGTTACGACTTCTCCCGCCAGCAGCTCGGGACCTTTGAGGTCTAACAGCGGCGGCTCATGAACATCGAGCCCGACCCCATGCCCGGTCCCGTGAGTCAAAGCGCAGTAAGACATAGGCGCTTGCTCAGTTGGCAGCCCGACGGCATAGCCTGCGCCCTTGATCGCTTGGATCGTCGCCAGGTGGACAGCTTCGCCAGTAACTCCCGCAGTGATGGCTTTTTCGGCCGCCGCTTTGGCAGCGCGAACCGCGGCGTGCATTCTCTTGAGTTCCTCGGGAATGTCGCCATGCACCACTGTACGGGTGCAATCACCGTAGTAACGGGTTCGCCGATTCTTGGGGAAAACGTCCACGATGACAGGCTCGCCGGTTCGAAGCTCGCCAGAACCCAGTTCATGGCAATCGGCCCCCGCCGGTCCGCCGGCGATAATTGCGACCGGATTGCTGAACTCACGATCCAACAACCAATGATCCACTGCAGCGCGGACTCTTTCGGACGTCAGCGGAGTGCCTTCCCGCATGAGAACGCCGTCACGGCGGGCGTCAGCGGAGGCAATCAACTCACAGGCCATCTGCACCGCTTGCTCGGTTATTCGTTGAGCCTCGCGCAAGTGTTGTATCTCCTCGGCGTTCTTCTGGCGGCGCTCGTTCACCCACTGGCGGGGATCACATTCGACGGTCATGCCCGCCTGGCGAGCTAAGTCCGCGAAGATAAGTGGCAGCGTGCGGTCTCCCACCACTTGGGTCACCCCGGCGCGACGAAGGCATTCCGCTGCGGCCTGGGCCGTCGCGGTTTCCCGGTCGCCGGACAGCCCACCCGCCGGAGCGTAGTCCGCCGGACAAGCCACCCGATCCACCCGTGCCAATTGGCGCGCACGCTCCATCTCAATGTCACGGAGGATCAACACCAATTCGGCACCCGTCGGAGTCGGGAGTTCGATTAGCACGACTGAATCGCACACAGAGAAGCGGATTCTCCAATAGAGCGAACTGTTGATTTCTGGGATGCCGGCGGAAAGCCGCGCTTGGCCAGAGGTTAGCATGGTTTTATTTGTCATAATATATTTGGGTGTTTTGGAGTGGCTGTCATGGAGTAACCGGGAGGTTCTCCTTCAAATACCGGGTGAGTGTTTCGAAGAGGTGGCGCTTGGTGTTATCGCCTTCTTTGATGGTATGGGTTCGGTTGGGATAGGACATGAGGGAGAACTGCTTGTTCTGCTTGATGAGTTCGTTGATGAGTGTCTCGCAGTTTTGGTAGTGGCAATTGTCGTCGCCCGTGCCATAGACAATCAGGAGGTTGCCCTTTAACTGGTGCGCGAAGGTCACGGGCGACCCGTTCTTGAAGCCGTCTGCGTTGTCAGCCGGCAGTCCCATATAGCGCTCCTGGTAGATCGTGTCGTAGAACTGTTGGTTGGCAACAAAGGCAATAGCCATCGCGGTTCGATATAGATCAGGGTAACGGAAGATGGCGTTAAGGCTCATAGAACCGCCACCGCTCCAGCCCCAAATGCCAATCCGCTGCGGGTCCAAGTAAGGCCGCTCCTGTAGGATTTGGCGCGTGGCTGCCGCTTGATCCGCCGAGGCGAGAATGCCGATCTGACGATAAACGCTCTTGTGCCATTCGCGTCCGCGCGGTGCCGCGGTACCGCGGTTATCAATGCTCATCACCACATAGCCCTGCTGGGCCAGCAGGCAATGCCATAGATAATTGTCGCCGCCCCAACTGTCCACGACCGTCGTTCCGGCTGGCTCGCCGTAAACGTGGATAAAGAGCGGATAACGCTTGGCGGGGTCAAAGCCCGGTGGCTTGATGCACCAAGCGTCGAGTTGCACCCCGTTTCTGAGGCCCACGCGGAAGAACTCACTGGAGCACCGTTTCAGCGCGGCCACCTTGGCGAGTAGTTCGGCGTTGTCCGCCAGAACGCGGACGACCTTGTGCTCCGGCAACCGCACCAACTCGATGACAGGCGGCTGCCCGAAGCGCGAGTAGGTGTGAAAGGCCCAGCGGCCATCCTTCGACAGATCGTAGGAATGGCTACCCGGCTCCTCTTTTGGGGACACGCGCTCGACTTGTCCCCGTCCGTCCAGTGGCGCACGGTAGAGGTACCGCTGCGTGGGATTATCAGGTGAGGCCGTGAAGTAAACACAGCCCTGGTGCTCATCCACGCCCGCGATACTGAGCGCGTCATACGCCCCCGGCGTCAGCAGCGTGCTGGCCTGATTGGTAACTGCGACCGCGTAGATATGCTGCCAGCCATCGCGCTCGCTCAGCCAGAGGAAACGCTTTCCATTTTCGATCCAGTGCCAGTTCTCGACGACCTCCACCCAGGCATCATCCCGGTCGGTAAGGAGTAACTGGAGGTCACCCTTCCGGCCGTCACCCCGGATAACTAGGTTCGTGTTCTGTAAGCGGTTAAGCTGCTGGAACACCACCGACTGGGAATTCTTCATCCATTCCATCTGAGGGATATAGTGGTTCCGCGAATCGGCGTTCGGGCGGAACCATCGGGTCTTTCCACCGCTGGCCTTGACGACGCCCACGCGACAGGCAGAGTTAGTCTCACCGACCTTCGGGTAAGCGTAGGAGGTGATCTTGGGATAGAGCGTGTCGGTGTTGTTGATAAGTTTGAACTCGCGGACCCCCGAAGTGTCAAACTGCCAATAGGCGATATATTTCCCGTCCGGGCTCCACCGCAATCCGTTCCGCAAACCGAACTCCTCCTCATAGACCCAGTCTGAAGTGCCGTTGATGATAGTGTCCGAACCGTCCTTAGTTAGTTGAGTGATGCGCCAGTTGTCGAGTGACTGAACGAAAAGATTGTTCCGGCACACATAGGCAGCATTTCGGCTGTCGGGCGAGAGCGTGGCAAACATGAGTGTCGAGGGCGCGGCTTTACCTCCGAGCTTGTGCAGCTTCCGGCTTATCAGGTCAAGCACCCAATAGTCACCCCGAGTCTCCCGCCGCCAGACACGCTTCGTGTCGGTGAAAATAAGCAACTTCCGGCCATCGTCCGACCACGCGTAGTCTTCGATCTTCAGCGGCTTCGATTCGCCGCCGACTAAGAGGTTCGTCGCGAACATCAGCACTTCGCGCCGTCCTGACTCCGGCTCGTAGCGCACGATATCCTTGGCGTCTTGGTACGTCTCAGATTTCTCCAACACAGCGTAGCCCGAACCGTCTTTGAGCCAGCGTGCAGGGCCCCAATCCGCCCCCTTGAACTCGTCCTTGCCGAAGATCCGCTCAACCGTCAGCAATGAGTTATCAGCCGGCTCCCCGGCGGACCGAAGCGCCGTCGGAGCCATTAAGAGCAGGCAGAATCCCGACGCTAACAGCCAGCGGTGAACGCGATGCAGGCCTGGCAGAGTCATTGGTAGAGAATTCATAGGTGGATGACCGGGAGCTGAACTACTTGCCAGTCCATTTGAAGGCCTCGCCTTTCGCAATCTTCACCTCGTTAGTCTTATCCCCATAACGTAGTCGGCACGGATTGCCGGCTTGTGAGCGGATCACTGCTTCCACGAGCTTCCCGTCCTTCCAAGTCATATCCACCTCGAAGCCGCCGCGAGCGCGCAGGCCGGTGACCTTTCCGTCGGGCCAAGCCTTGGGCAGTGCTGGCAATAGATTTATCTCACCAGCATGACTTTGCAGCAGTAGCTCGGCAATGGCGGCAGTGGCACCAAAGGCCCCTTCCACCTGCGGGGCCGAGAAACATTTGGAGAAGAGATTCGGACAAGTTTGCAGGACAACTAGATTCGACAAGCAGAGGCTAGCGCGCTCACCGTCGAGGAGCCGTGCCCAGCAAGCCGCCTTCCACGCCATGCCAAAGCCGGTGCCGGTGTCGCCGCGCTGGTTCAACGAAACCTTGGCCGCGGCGGCGAGTTGGGGCGTCGCCACGGGCGTGATTTGGCCGCTGGGGAACAGTCCGTAGAGGTGGGAGATGTGCCTGTGCTTCGGCTCCTGGTCGCGCCAGTCCTCCAGCCACTCCTGCAAGTTACCTTGTTGGCCGACTTGCATCGGCGCCAGGCGTTGGCGGGCGCGGGCCACCTGTTCGCAGAAGTCCT
Organism: uncultured Verrucomicrobiota bacterium; assembly: GCA_903847485.1. Taxonomy (GTDB): domain Bacteria; phylum Verrucomicrobiota; class Verrucomicrobiia; order Limisphaerales; family JAJXZI01; genus CAINDV01. Next base: position 8,328 of record CAINDV010000611.1, on the reverse strand, counting down.
GGTCCGTCTTCAGAGTTTTCCCGGCCTCGACACAGGCCTCGAACAGATCACGCAAAATTTGCATGTCAATGGTGGACCCGGCGCAGATAGTGCCGCCGTATTTGTCATCAAACTTGGGCTTGCCGGGATAAGCAGGGAAGTTCTCCGGCGAAGTGGAAGGGCAGGTTACGAGCCACTGGTGCGTCGGATGTTCCACCAACGTGTCGAGAAAGAACTGGGCCGATCCTTTGAGGAGTGGGTAGATGTCGCGAAGGTATTCCTTGTCGCCACTGAAGCGGTAATGTTCCCATAGGTGAGTGCAAAGCCACGCGCCCCCCACCGAGAAGGTGCCCCAAGTTGGTCCGTCCATGGGCGCGGCGTGACGCCACTGGTCACTGTTCTGGTGAAACACCCAGCCGCGCGCACCGTAGTGAACTCGCGCCACCTTGCCTCCGGTCTCAGCCAACTCCCTCACCATTTGGATAAGAGGTTCAGCGCACTCCGGTAAGGCCGTCACTTCGGCGGGCCAGTAGTTCATTTGCAGGTTGATGTTGGCGGTGAACTTACTCTCCCAGGCCGGATTCATGTCCTCATTCCAAATTCCTTGCAGGTTGGCGGGCTGCCCGCCCGGGCGACTGCTACCTAGCAGAAGGTAACGCCCGAATTGGAACATCAGCGCCGCCAAGGCCGGATCCTTCTGCAGGTCTGGCTTGGTCAAGCGCTGATCGGTTGGCCGCGCCGAAGACTCGGTGGCGGGCAGGTTCAAACTGACCCGACGGAAGAGACGCTGATGTTCGGCCACATGGTCTGTGCGCAGCCGGTCGAAGGTCTTGCCTTCCACCCGCTGCAGATACTCCTGAACGCGCGCGGCGGGGTCGCCGCTCAAGTCATCGTAGCGTTTGAAGTTACTGGCAGCCGCAATGATCAGCGTGGCAGCGTTGGCACCCTCTACTGCCAGGCCATGCTCCGTGGACAAGAGCTTTCCGCCTTCATTCACAACACGAACTCGCCCTTCATAGCGGACCCGGCCCTCGATTCCGAGCAGCGAAGCCGTCTTACCGCGTAAGACTAACTCCTTGGAGCCAGACGTTTCCACCGAGTGCCGTTCGTCGCCAGGAGGATTGGTATTAATGACGCCGGAGAGATTGGCCACAAACGAAACCGAGCCGGGTTGGTCGGCGGTAATTCGAACGACGATGACCTGATCCACCGGAGTGGAGAACACTTCGCGCCGGAAGTTCACGCCGTCCACGCGATAAGAGACGCTGGCGATGGCAGTATCGAGGTCCAGTTGACGACAGTAATTGGTGACAGTCACATGACCGGGAAATTCAAGGATAAGGTTGCCCAGAGGCTGATACTTCATCTGCTCCACCGGCTCCCCCATCATTTTTTCACCGAACAGATTGTGCGCCTCGTTATATTTACCCGCAAACACCAACCGGCGGATTTCCGGCAGCGCCTCAGGGCCGCCGGGGTGGGTCGGGTCGTAGGGTCCGCCCGTCCAGATGGTCTGTTCGTTTAGCTGAATACGCTCGGCGCTGGCCCGGCCGAAGACCATCGCGCCCAGCCGGCCATTGCCCACCGGCAGAGCCTCGGACCATTTCGCCGCCGGCTTGGCGTACCATAGGACCGTCGCGGCGTCCTTCTGGGTGTTCGGCTTGAGCCGGGTCCGCCCAGCCTCTCCGGCGGATCGAACCGGCGCCCCTGCGACTGGCCCCCAAATCGTCTGCATTAGTTCGTAAATCTCCGGCTCGGCAGTCATCAGCTCGGCCCGATTGAAGGGAAAGAAATCGTCGAGGCCAAAATAGGACTCAGTCATTTCGGCAAAGAACTCCTTCTGGTCGGTGAGTCCGTAATGCCGCACGCGCGAACCGTCATAGAGGAGCGCCCGGTCACCATGCCCGCTCCGCTTGTAATCTTCGTAGGCCTTGATAATCCTCGGCTCCTCGAAGCCCAGCACCTGGTCGTGATAGGCGTGGGCCAGCTCGTGTAAGATGACCCAGGGCTGTTCGGTGATGTTGCGCGGGGTAGGCAGATCAGCGGCCTGCGGGATGTGGACGCACTTAACGAGGTTAGTCGAATAGCCGTTCTCCACCAGCCAATCCGCGTCGGGATGATACTGCATCGGGTGCAGACCGCCGTGACTTAGGTCGAGCACAATGGTGACAGCCTGTAACTTCGCCAACGGTCCCGCAGCTACCACGGCCTTGATGTCGGAGAGTTTGTACTCCAGGAAACGGAGCGCCTGCGCGCCCAGCGCTTCACTGGGCGGTGTCAACAGGCGGTCGTCCACGCGCACCGTCCAACCTTCCAGGTGACGAACCGTGTGCGAAGTGGGCTTTGGCGGCTCCGCCTTCTCAACACGTTGCGGGGCCGTCAACAGCGTCCTCATTCCTTGGCCCAAGGCATCGCCTACAAGGAAGTAAGTCTCGGCATTGCCGAACTCATGATGCCCATGGCCCGGATTGGGAGAGTCCTCTGGCTTGCGGACAAAATCATGCGTTTCGACGAAGAGAGCGGTGCCCTGAAACTCAGGTCGCGCCGCCGCCGCCGCCTGGGCTTTCCGGAGCGTCGTCCATTCGCCCGGAGCTTGCACCCACGGGCCGGTTAGTTCGCCAATGACAAAAGGCAGACGCGGTGCAGCCAGATCCTTGCGCACGTCGCGGATGAAGTTCACCAAATTCTGCTCGTATTCTGGCACGGCCCGTTTCGGGTCGCAACCGTCGTTCCAGCCCTGATACCAGACGAATCCCGCCAGTTCGTAACCGCTGCTGTCATAGCCGGGGAAATCCGTCTTAAGACTCGCGAGTGCCTCGCGAATATCTGCCAGCATCTTGGTGTAGTAAGGCCCGACCGCGCCGCCGGAACTGGGCGGGCGGAAATCCTCGTAAAGACTCTTCCCGCCCCAAGCGGTTTTGATGACTAACACCTGATTCTCGAAGTGTTTGCCCATGGCATGGCCAAACTGTAACTCCGGCCCAAAATGATGCTTGCCCTCGTACGGTGTGAAACCGAGCGTCAGTGGCCCGGCCTTGACAAGGCCACTTTCAAGCCGGTAGCGCACCCACACGTCATCCCGAACTGTCCATTGACCTTGATCGTTCTTAAGATGTTGGAAACGCCCGGCCTTGGCCGGAGCACGCATCAGAAACTGCAACGTCCCCTTGCCGCCGTTGTAGTCTTGGCCGTCCAAGTCAGCCACAGCCTGGCCTTCCATGTTCGACTGCCCGGCAAGGATAAAAACCTTGAGCGGGCCTTTACCGGCTTGCTTGGTGGATTTGGCGGGAACGGTCTGCTGGGCCAGGGCAGAGCCGCTAAGGACAACCAACGCGGCTGCGCAATGAAGGGCGATTAACAATGTTCGTTTCATGTGATAACTCTCTAGTTCAGTTCAGTAACTTGCAATGCTGGCCAGAGCGGCTAGTTCTTCCTGCAAACGTCCAACTCATAAATGGACCAGTGATACATAGCATTGGTTCCGGTCTGCGTGATCCTGATATACTGCGCACTCTGAACCGGAAAGGAAATGGTCGTAATGCCCAACTGTCCGGAACCCGTGGCAATGGGAGTTCCCCAGTTGGCCCCGTCATTGGATATTGATACGGAATACTTGTCTGGTGAATCCCATTGGGCCCAAGTTGCATCCAGCACGATTTTGTCAAAGGTCTGTTTTTGCTTCATATCAACCTGGAACCATTGCCCGGGGTATTGGGTTTTCGTCATATCGCGCCATCCGGTCCAATGATCCCCGTCAATGGCATTGGCGGCCGATACATCAATCGGAATCTTGGCCCCGCTGAAGAGGAACGATCCGTCGGCCACCGAGGCGGAAGCGGTCCAGCCATTCTTCTCCAGCTTTGTTTCATTCTTTGCCGGCAGCGGGAGAGGCTTGGGCGAGGTCATTGGCAAGCTTCCCTGGCCGACAAATTTCCAGTCGCCTGGGTCCGCCTGGAACTTAACGTAATCGGCATCCGTTCCAACCCACGATATGCCGCCGACGCCACCGCCACCGCCGCGATACGTGCCGTCCCAGATCGTGGTGCCATTGACCTGGATGGCATTGAGCTTCGTGAACGAGCCTTTAGGTATGCCGACGATGGCCTTAGTCTGTGCGGGCGAAGTCAGGCCCAGTGAATACTCGGACGCGGTCTTTCTTAGGTCCACCGTCACGTTACCCTTGATGGTGGGAACGACGACCTTGATTGCGGTCAGAAAAGCCTCCTTGGGCAAGACCCGAAACGTGCTCCACCCTGGTGCCACCGGCGAAACCCCGGCAATGGTTTGCGAAAGGATCAGAGCCGGAGGATTCCAGCCGTGATTAAGCGATGAGGCGTCGTCGAAAGCGTCAATGCGTGACGCCCACCAGCGGTCGTAATGTTCCCACAAAGTGGTGAAGCTGCACGGGATCATGGTCTTGTACCGTTCATACATCCGTATCAAAGCATAGTCCTGTCTCCCCATGGTACAGAGGGCTTCGAAAACCCAGCGGTCGAAGAAACAACTGGCGTAGGTCTTCTTCGTCAAGACATTGTCATAGATCGCCTGCCACTTGGATCGATCCGCCAGTCCCGCATTAACCGCCATGGCATTGGCCCGGTCATCAGGAGTCGTCACTTGGGAAGACATGTAATAACCACCCTTCCAGTATTTGCTGTCGAAGGTGCTCTTGATGCCTTCCATCTTCTGGTCAATAAGCGCGACATCGGCGTCGTGTCCGGTGACAAGTGCCATTTGTTTCAACGTCTTCAGACAGTTGTAGTAGAAACACGTCTCTATGACGGCGGTGTCTTTGACTTCTTTTCCCCAATCAAACCACGTCCCACGGTTGCCGAATTTATAGGTGTCAAAGAGGAAGGTCTTAGTCTGGTCATAAACCGCGCGGATGGATTCCAGGTCGCCGGTCTGTAGATAGTAGAACCACAGACCATACTCGCCGAGGAACTCAAGGTGCTGGCCCGGATAAAACTTGGGTTGTAGTTTTCGCAGCACCAACTCTTTGGCCAATTGATGAGCGGCGGAATCAAAGACGTAAAAGCACTGGTTCAACTCCGGGGTTCCATCGCCCCAAAACCCGACTCGCTCGCGGTCTGGACAGTCATAGAAATGATCCCGCATGCAGATGTAGGCGGTCCGGGCCGCCTTGTTCCAGAGGATGTTATAGTCATTGTCGTTGCACTCAAACGAACCAGCAAACGCCGTGTCGTAGCCGGTCTCCCTATACTTGACAGCTTTTACGTTTACGCCGCCGGGAATGGTGTAAATGGCACCCTCACCGCTCACCCAATTCTTTGCCTCGTAGCTTTGAGTGCCGGCGCTCGTCGTGCAAGTTTCGGTTTTGACCAGGTAGAGGACCAGGGGATTGCTAGAGTTGAAGCGGAGATCCTTGCCCGCCTCGGCCTCCACTTCGATCCAGGGTTGAAAATGGCAGTTGTAGGGGATGGTACAAACGAGCTTCCAAGGCTCGTTCTCGGAATGAGGTAAGTCCTTGGAGACGTGGACATACTCCTTAAGTCCATAATCCTTTATCGCCGCCACTCCCTGAGTTGCGAAAAGCGCGGCCGTTCCGAGTATCGGTACCAATGCGAGGTGTTTCATCATAAAGTTGGGTTGCACAAAATTCACAGTCTGTCAGACACGATGGTGCTCTCAGTTATTCGATCTGCTCTTTGGCTGCACCGGGACGATGCTCCGCAGTTCAGGCTGATCTTGGGCGGCTTCGATGGCCAGGATGGCATGTTCGACGGAGTCGAGTCTCGTTTGGTTGAGCGGGCCTTTGGGAAATCCCCCGGCGTTGCATTGATCGTTGAAGAAAACGATCAACTCTCTCAGCCCCGGCACCGCTTCGCGGGTCGCCGAGCCATAGCTCACGATCTCCTTCATGATTTCCCCGGTTCGTTTTTGACTGCCGTGGCCGCCCTGGGTTTTCGCGAAAATGACACCCGCTTCAATGCCCTCCTTGAAGTGATACTTCGCCAGGGCTTTAAGTCCTCCCATGCGGATCTCATTGCCAAACATCGTATCCGCCGGGCACCGCGTTTTGACAGCGGCCAATATATCCGGTGCCAGCGCCTGAACGTCCTCCAGGGTGAGAAGCTTCTCAAACGTAGATCTAAGATACATCCTTGCCATGCCATCCGCGTTCCTGGAAATAGCCCCCATCGCCGGATAGAGCAGTTGGCGATCAACTCCGGTGATGGAAATTCGTAACAGCCCTTTGAACAAGGCTGCCGCCAACTCACCGTGGGTTAGTTGGATGGGGTCGTCCCAAACCACCGGCTGGAGGGGTTCGGCAGTGACGACGACCGCCTTCAGCATGTCGGGCACGACTGGCTTCGCGGTGTCACCCATATTCTTAAGGGCGTTGGCGGCTTTGACCCGCAGCCAGCGGTCTTGGTGCGTGAGCAGGCGAACCAGCACCGGCAGCGCTTCGGCACTGTTGATGTAGCCCAGAGCCTCAGCAGCCCCCTGACGCTTTCGGGCATCGGTCCCCTCGGCCATCGCGATAAGCTGGGGAACCAGTTCCTTGCTGTTGGAGCGCTGGCCGAGTTCCTCGGCCGCCCAACTGCTGGCGACGGGTGACCAGTCGCCCAGTGCCGCCATAAGTTCATCCGTGCTCTTGGTCTTACGGTCCAGATCGAACCGCCCCGAAGCGACGGCCTCGGCAACGTCCTTCTTGCTGAGCCAGCACGCCTCATTCGCGTCCTTGCCGGTGAGGCAGAGCTTCTTCAGCGGTAGTGAATAGGTGAGGACATAACTGGCGGCCGGACTTAGTCCATCGTAGCTGCTCTTGCCGTAGTAAGTGTTGTCGTCCGTCTTGCCGGGTCCGTATTGCTCGCCACCGTCATAGGTGAAGGAGCCATCGCAGCGCCGCACGAGGTCGAAGTGCCAGGAGGCTTCCTTGAAGAACGCCGCCGTCGCGTCCGGTCCACCGGTATTGGCACCCAGAGCACCCCACAGATAACTGAATCCCTGGCCGGTATGTCCGTATTCACGATTCCGATAGGACGCGGTGAGCATCTTCGCGAAGTAGCGCGTTTCCCTGATTCGATTACCCTGAACCGCGAACAGCATGGCCGCCATGGCGTTCTTACCGTTGTTATCGTGGTTTGCCCACGGCATGTGTTCGCCGTAGGGAATAGCTCCTTTGTCCACGAAGTAACCGAAGAACTTGGAGGCCCGCTCGATGGCGGGATCTATCTCCGGATCCTGCACGCCGCACTTCTTACCCATGACAATCGCCAGATTGCCCACCAACCCCGCCGCGTTCACCGGGCCGTACGGAGGAATGGATCCGTGGAGTTGGCCGTCGGGCGTGCGCATTGAAATGCCATGACCGAAAGTGCCATACATGCTCTGCCCCTTTGCGAGCGAGATGGTGTATTCATTGATGGCATGCAGCACCTCTTTGTCGCCGGTAAGAAGGTAATACTCGCAGAGGAAGACGTTCCGGTAGCCCCAGTCCCAGACCACCATCCCGTCTTTCAATTCCAGCTTCAGCGTCGGCGGCCCCAGCTTCCGAGCCAACTCCCGCACTCGCGGCAGATAGTCGGGATTGCCGGTCGCCAGCATCGCGAGGCCGTTGACCGCTCCGCACCAATTCTCTCTTAGCGGCTCCTTCGCCAGCACTCGGCAGGCATCGTCGAAGATGAGCTTGGATTTGGGGCAGTTGTAGGGCGCGGTGGCACTGTAGGTTCCCATGACCCGCAGCTTGAGCTGCACCTCCTCGGTTGTGCCGGCCCGCCAGCGGGTCAGCTTCAGGAGACCTCCATTGTCTGTCTTCTCAGCTTCCTGAATAGCCAGGGCAATGCTCTTACGGGCGTCGTCTGTGAAGAGTTGGCCGCCGGTGCCAAGGATGACATCGTTGACTCGCATCACGCCCTCCGCCGGCGACTTATCTCCGACATGCGTGACCAGAATCTGTCGGCTGGCCGTCGTGGTCCGGCCCTGCTGGCTCTCGAAGAAGTTGGCGGCCTTCGTGTAAATCCATCCGCGCAGCCCGGTGGCACCGAGGTTGTAGGTCAACTTGCGATCCACCGTGTTGTTCTGAGTAAGATCCGGCGGCGACGGCGGCGCAACAGCGCGGAGCGGACTGCTGCTCATTAAGGTAATGGCGACGCCGAGGGCGGCCAGCCGCAGAGATGTCGTTTGCATTGTTCGTTGCGTGATCGTATGAAAATGGATTGTCGTTAGGAAGAACTTTTTTCTTTACGGCTCGACTTTTTGGGGGCGGAATTAACACTTCGCAGAAGGTGAGTGCGGCGATGCCGATTTCTTCATGGAGCAGGGATATTCGTGGAATTTAGTGGCTGGGATGGGCAGGCGGCGAAAAAGCTTTTAGAGGGTGTT
>CAINDV010000610.1 GCA_903847485.1 uncultured Verrucomicrobiota bacterium | reverse complement strand
TCGGCCACGGTGGTTCCGAGAGATTTCTCGCAATAGATATCCTTGCCGGCTTTGGCCGCCGCGATCGCAATCGGCACGTGCCAGTGTTCCGGCGTGGCGATCACCACGGCGTCAATGTCGGCACGCGCCAGCAGTTCCCGGAAATCCGTATAGGCATGCGCTACGCCGAGTCTTTGCTTTGCAGCATCAGCCCGGTTGGACCAGACATCACACACGGCAATCGCTTGCGTACCAGCTCCGAGAAAACCGGGTGCAATTCCCTGCCCCCGCCCTCCCTGTCCGATAAACCCCAACCCGACCCTGTTACTCGGCGCAACACCACCGTCAAGTCCCAGTACCGACGAAGGCACTATACTCGGCCCCACAGCCGCCGCGCCCGCCACTAGCGAGGCCCGGCGGAGGAAGGTTCTTCGTGAGATGATTTTACTCATTTGGATTCTCCTTGTTGGCGATCCAGCGGATCGCATTGATGATCAACCGGCGAAAATCGTCGTTCTGAAAGGAATCGTGAAAGTGCGGTCCGGTGCAGCAGAAGGTGCGACCGCCGCCCGTCCGTTCGAATGCCCAGGCAACCACTTGATCCGCAGGTTTGCCCTCCGGGGAACTCGCTGTCAAAATCGGCGTGACTTTGCCGGCCGATTCGTCGAACAAGATTCGACGATAAAACTCTTCGCTCGCAAACCGCATCGGTTTGATGCCTCGGCAAATCGGATGTTCCGGCGTGACGATGGACAATCCCAGATCGTTCTCCATCGGGTGGCCTGAATAGCCGCGCTTCTTGTTGCCACCGCTCCATTTCAGGAACTCCTTCTCCGCATCATCCCCAACAGCCGTGGCTGCATGGAGGCACATGAGACCAACGCCACGCTGCATCAGTTGGCCGAACTTGTTCATCACGGCAACGTTCTTGGATTGAAACAGATGTTGCTCCCAACCTTCCCACATGAGGACGATGGCGGCGGCATCATCAAGTTCCGCTAAGTCTTCCGGCAGCCGATCTAGATACAACGCCGTTGCATTACCCCCAAAATCGTCCGATGTATCGACCCACTGCTTGAGCAGCGTGGCACCGGCCTTGTGCGCGTGAGCGCCCGGCCCGTGGGTATCGGCTCCACCGATGAACACAATTTTCCGAGTGGATGACTTGTTGACCACCGACCTTGGGCTGGATTTGCCGGCGCTTGGAAAGTCCGCGGGAACGTCGGTTAGCGTGACTTTCCCGGTCGCCGCCCATTCTGTCCCACGCAGGAAGACAGTCTGGAATCCGACACATGATATACAACCGGCACTGTGACCAAGCATAAGCTGAAAGATCCGTCCCTTGCCGAATTGGTTGACCACCATGACCGGCTCATGTTCGCCGGTGCCGCCAGTCTCCTTGGCGCTGAACGCAGTGGCCAGCACCTTCAGATTCTTGATGTATTCAGGTTTGCCGCGAAATCCGTGGTACAGCTCGTCCGCCGTGTGCATCCATGTCTGAGGCAGACCGGCCATGATCGGGTGCTCCGGCTCTCGGATCTTGACGACCCACTCGTGCTGGCTGCCATGCCCGTTTTGCTTGACTCCTTCACCGGGCGGAATCTGAACCACCGAGTGCGTACTCTCATCAAACTTGAACCCGACTCCATCCTGCTGCCCCCCCGGCCCGATGCCGATCATGGCCCGATACGCGCTCCATGTCGCGAACTGCCCCACGGCATTGTGAACCACCACCAAGCCGCCGCCGCCGTTCACATATCTCTCAAATTGCTCCTGAGTCGCTGCGGACCAGTCCCGGCCATGCGCATACATGAC
>CAINDV010000609.1 GCA_903847485.1 uncultured Verrucomicrobiota bacterium | reverse complement strand
GGGGGGGGGGCCGGGCGGCTGGGGCGGGTCCAAATTAACGATGGGTTGTGCGGGCGAGAATTTTCAGCATTGGGCAACCATGCCAGTTGGTGGAAGGCGGCGTGCTGGGCGAGCCAGGGCCAGCCTACACCCGGCCACGCCGCAGCCAGGGGGGCGGGCGGCGCTCGGCGGTGCAGAGGATGGCGGGCGGAGAATTCCGGCGCAGGCGGTTGCGACTGGTTGAAACCGCCCGCGTCGAAGTTTCAGTTCAGTTCAAGGCAAGGTGTTGGCTGGCCGGAACGAGTCTCCGGCCCGTGCTGGGGGCGATGGCGCGTTCGTGAAACCTTGGCCGAACTATGCGCCGATGGCCCGCCGCGAGGCGTTTCATTTCGTCTCAGGAGGCGAGGCGAAACCGGAGCCGATGACGCCGGACAGCGGGCAGGCGCGGGGATGAAGTGTCGGGGCTGCGTTGGTTGGCACCAGGTAATACCATTCACGGTTCGCAATTGCACCGTATTTAGCCTTGGTATGGTGCAATCACGAGGCGCAAATGGTATAAAGGGGATTGGCTTCTGGCATGGCCGGAGATCGCAGCGCCAGGGAGCGGGCGGGCGGGGACAAATACCCGCAGCCTTGTTGGGTGGTGGCCTGACCGGTCGGGAGCGGAAAACTTGCGGCGCAATGGGGCGCGGGCGCTTCGGGCGGTCCAGCGGAGAGAAAGCCGAAAAAGCGGTTTTGCCATTTAGCCCTGTGACAACCGTGACAACCGTGACAATCGAACGCTGGACAGGTGGCGGTTGTCACGGTTGTCACGGTTGTCACAAGGGCAAAGGCGAAAAATGATTTCCTTCCTTCCTTCCAAAACATCGTTTATGGCTTTCCTGCCTGTGACAACCGTGACAACCGTGACAATCGAACGCCGGACGGTGGGCAGCGGTTGTCACGGTTGTCACGGTTGTCACAGGGCTAAATGGCAAAACCGCTTTTTTCAGCAGAGACGCGAACAGGCGGAAAGGCGGCGGAAAGGCCCGGAGCTTGCCCGCCGTCGAGGGTCAGGACACCCAACCGCAGGTGCGGGCATACCAGCGGGCGAGGACGACGCTCGCCAAGTCCAGGGCGACTTCCGGTGTAAACCAGGTCTTGTCCTGTAGTGCGAACCAGGTTTCGCCGAAGGCCGGGCCGTCTGCAATGCGCTCCGGCGCGAGTTCGTAGAGGACGTGGCCGGCAGTGATCGTCAAGCCGCCGTCGGGTTCTTCGCGACAGTAGGCGGTCTTGGCGAGGCCGGCAGCGTCGCGGGGGATGGCGGCGGGCATCGCCTGGGACATCCATTCGCTGATGTGCTTGGCCGGGCCGGAGGCCGGCGCTCCGACTGGCGGGCGGGGCGTGTTTGTGTGTAACATGTATCGGGTCCTTTCTTCGTTGAGGGTTAAACTGTCATTCGGGAACGGGATTGCGGAAGGCGCGGTAAATGCGGGTTGGCTTGCCGCCATTCGACGGGGCGATGTCATCTCCATCGAGCAGATCGGCGGCTTCCATCCGAGCCAGCAGGGCGCGGGCGCTTTCGGCGTCGGCAGTAATCCGAGCGCGTTGGACTTCGCGGGCGGTGGTCCAGTCTCGGCCCTTGCGCTCGCGGTTGGCCTCGATGAGTTCCAACACTTCGTCTTCCGCCTTCGAGGCCGCCTGTCGCCGGGCCTTGCTGAGAATGTCGAGCTGCGCCGCGGCGAACCATTCCACGACGCGGACGGCGTTTGCGGCCGTCTCGGCGTCGAGCGGGTGCGCGGGTGCGTCTGCCCCGTAAAGAGCGGCGTGGAACACGACGGCCATACGCCAGGCGTTCTCCGCATACCGGGCGGCGAAGACTCCCACGTCGGAGAGGTCGCCGCTCCGGCGATCCACAACCGAATTGTGGTAATCGGTCAGGCAGGCGAGCGCGGCGGGTGTTCGTTCGATCCGGAACGGGCTGGCGGCAGCGTGGTAGCTGGCCAGCAAATCTGCGATGAGCTTCCACCAGGCAGAGCGAATACTTTCGGGAAGCGCCTGGGCTTCGCCTTCAATGCGCTGTGGCTTGGCCCGCGTGTCACAAATCAGCAGGCGAGGCAGGAAGCCGGAAGCGGAAAGGCTCTCCTCGCCGAGCATGGTCGCCAGCAAATCTGGCTGCACCAACCAACAGAGGCTAAGACAAGGCTTGTGCAAAACAACTGTGTCACGACCTTGCCTGTCAACTCTGACGAAGTCCCCTGAGTAGCCCGACAAGTAAAAGCTCTCGTCTGAGGTCTCCAAGGCGTTGTATCGGCCCAGGAGATTCTGAACCACCTTGCGGGCGTCGGCGCTGGCGGAGAAGACGACTTCCGCGTTGTCACGCAGTAGCACGGGCAACTTTTCGGTGGTGACATCCTGTGCGACGATGCACGGCATACCGACCTTGCGGGAGAGATCGTCCTTGCGAGCAAGCTTGTATTCGAGTTCGCCGCGCAGGCGCTCGCGCTCGCTAGGGTCGGCTGCCTTGGCGGCTTTCTTTTCCAGGGAACCGATTTCCTTGTCGAGCACCCGCAATTCGCTTTGGAGTTCGGGGCTGGTTTTCGTGCGCCAGGCTTCGAGCAAGCGGCTTTGGTGTTCGAGCAAAGGCCCAGCAACGACACGGAAAGTTTCGGATTTTCCAGATCCAGATTCAGCAGAGCCGAGCAAAAAGAGGTTGGCGCGGGCGACTTTGCTCGGGCGGCTCGGGACTTCCAGTCCAGCGCCGATGCTGGCGGAGGCGACGCCAATCGCGACGAGGGCTGGCAGTGCCGGCGGCACATGCTCACAGCGAGCTACCGCTACGACCATGCTGGCCATTACGGGCGGAAGGGCGTCGAGCGGGAATTCGGCGGCGGTGGGTTCGTCGTCCGAGTCTTCTTCCGGCAACACGACGGGAGAATTTGAAACGCGACGCGGCGGCGAGGCGTGAAGGTCTGGCGTTGGCGCAGCCGGGGGCGAGTAAGGCGCGGCGGCGGCGAGCGCGGATTGGAATTCGGCGGGCGTCAGGCCGGCCCGCAAAGCGTCATTCAAGTCCTTGAGGCCGCTGGGAGGCGGCACCAGCAGAACCGACTTGCAACCGCCAGCGGCGGCGCTTTCGTGGGTCCATCTCTGAGCCGGCGTCTCCGTCTTGCCGGGCTTGAGAGCTTCCTCTTGCGGGAAGAGGATTAGCGTCGCGCCGGATGGCAGAAGGCCGGCCAACTTCTTCCCGTTCTCCGCGCCGCGCGTGGCGACGGCGGCGAGGCCGGGCAGACCATCGGGCGCGGAGTGCCAGCCGGCGAGGTCGAGCGCGGCAAGCATATCCCACTGAGATTCAAAGGCCCAAACGGCGGCAGCGCTGGCGAGATCGCCGACGACGAGCGGAAGGCTCGGAGTGCCGGGAGGGTGAAAACGCCAGGAGCCGTCCTCGCGCTTGCGGTAGTGGAGGCCGATGACGACGCCCTGTGAGTCTTTGACCGGCAACGCGATTCGCTCGCCTTCCCAAAGGCCGAGGAGTGCTTGAGCATGAAGCCAGTCAACGAAGGCCGGCGAATAACCGCGCCAGTCGGCTAGCTTGGCGGCGTGTTCCGCCGTGAACGCCGTGACGCAGGCGGGCCAGCCGCCGAAGGGCGGGCGCGGCGCGGCGGGCGCTGGCGGGGTGGGAGTGGCCGGGCCCGCTCCGGGGCGCGGCGTGGCGAGCAGCGGAGCGACGCCCGCGAGTCGGATAAACTCTTTGCAGGCGTCGTGATTCGACAAGCCAAGCTTGCGGGCGATGAAGTCAACGGCGTCGCCACCGCCGCAGCCGGCGTGGCACTTCCACCGCTCCTGCCCGTCGTCGCCGCGGTAGACGGAGAAAGAGGCGGAGCCGTCTTCGTGAAACGGGCAGCGAGCAGACTTTTTGGCGTGCTCGGACAGGCCCAAGTCTGACATGAGGCGGGTGAGTGGCAGCCGGGCTTTCGCTTCGGAAAGAAGGTCGGAATTCATCGCTTCACCTCCGGGCGGTTGGACGCGGCGCTGATGGTCGAGCCGTTCATCTTTGCCATGAAGCCGACGAAATCGCTCTCACGGACGAAAGTTTTTGAGCCGACACCGACGGCAGGCAAGCCCGCCCGCCTCCACCTCCAAATCGTGGTCCGAGAGAGGCCATACTTGCGCTCGAAATAGTCCAGCGGCAGCGGGCAATCGTTGGGGTTGAAAGTTGGGGCGGTCATTGAATTCCTCCTTGCTGGAACCGCAAAAGACTGCGCTGAACGCTGGGCCAGTCGAATAGCAGCCTACGGCTGCCGGGCAAGCGGATGACCGGGATTCTCCGCCGCTTGATTTCCTCGCGCAAAGTGCGCTCGGAGATCGGCAGGCGAGCCAGAAGGGCGGGGACATCGAGGAAGCCTTCCAGCCGGGTTGAGGGTTGCGGGTTGCGCGGAGTCGGTGACTCCGCCCGTTGGTTGCCCTGTGTCGCCGGGCGGTCGGCGGCTTGCGCCGCAATATGTTTGTCCGTCACGCCAAGCATCCTCCTTCCAGCGGCGTTTCGGTTGAATTACGCTGGAAGGTTGTGAAACCGGGCGAACGCCGCAGAGCAAACAAAACGGGCCGGAAGCCTCAGCTACCGGCCCGCAATTTTCTTTTTCCAACGCATGGAGCGTTGGAAAGTCTCACTGCTCGCGGTGTCGTAATTTCAGCCGGAGCGGGGTTTTCTCAATCCAGCGGCGCAAGGTAGAGGCTGAGACTTTGTCTTTGTTCAGGGCCGCTTTGGCAGCCGGGTCTGTGTGGTTCTTGATCCACCATTCCCGCCCGGCTGCAATCGCCGCTTTGTCCGCGCCGTATTTCCTACCTGCCCTGATTTCCTTTTGCCGGAAGTCGCGCATGTATTCGATCAACTGCATGGCGGCTTTCTCGTGGCCGACAAGCTGGAAGGTCTTCGCTCCGGCTGCCTGGCGCTTTTGGCGGTCGCGTTGCTGTTCGGTGGGGGATTTGGTCGCCTTGGAGTGCGCCTGCCGCTGGCTGGCGAGCTTGGATTCGGCGACGAGGTTTGCGGCTCGGAGGGCTTCCGTCTCGGCCTTCTGCGCCTCAGTTTGCCGTTGGGCTTGGAGATCGGCTCGTTCCTGGGCTTGGAAAACGGGCGAAATCCTTTCTTCGTCGGGCGTGAGCCGGGCTTGAAGGCAGGCGTCCAAGTAGATCGTCGTGACGGAGCCGCGATGCCCGAAGTCGGCACGGAAGCGGATGCGCTCAAGGTCGCGCAGGTAAACATTCAGAGGGTTCGTAAAGTGCCGTTTCCGGGCGTGCAGGAACAATGCGCGGCCGGCTCCGCCGACGGGCGTAAGCCATTGCCGGACAAGCTCCGGGGCTAAGTGTTTGCAGTGCTTCTTCCACAACTCGCGCTTGGCGGTTTGCTCAAGCCAGTCGGCAAGGGGCAAGGCGGCTTTCTCCACCTCCGGCTTGGGGTCGTAGAGTTTGCGCCGGAGTTCTTCCACCTCGGCGGGGTGGTCGGTGAGGATGGAATCGGGGATGCCCCATTGGACGGGCCAGATTTCAAGCCGGTCGAACAGCGGCGGCTTGTCGCCATGCTTCACGGCTTGGGCCAGGGCGTAGCAAACCGGGGACAGGTCGGCGGCGAACTCATCGCCAATTAAGCGCCAGGGGTTGCTTGGGTCGCGGCGCGGTGTGAAGGGCCGGGCCGGTTCGCCAAGGGCAAAGGTGATGGTGGTGGTGGGCATGGGAAAGTGTGCCTGCCTTAACCTTCATCGTGGGACTGGCCGGCATACAGCACGCGGCCTGTCCGCTGGTTCACTGCAATCACTTCCGACGGGCCGAGGCGGCAGGCGTCGCCCCCGGTTGGATTCGGAAACACCAGCCACACGGCATCCCGGCGGGTCGTGCTGGTGGCATAGGTGCCGCCGACTGCCGGCTTCACGGTCGCTCCGGCAAACCGACGGGCGGCGTCGAACCGGGCGGCAATCCGGCGGGCCTGCGCGGCGGTGAT
>CAINDV010000608.1 GCA_903847485.1 uncultured Verrucomicrobiota bacterium | reverse complement strand
TTCTGGACCTCCACCCACTTCTTAGCCGCTTCAAAATAATCTTGGGTGGCTTTGCGAGCGTCGGTGATCTGCTTTTGCTCCGCCGTGTCGGGTTTAAGCTTCTCCAACTGCTCGTAGCTCGTGAGCAGGGCGGCGATGTTCTTGCTGATGACATCAAAGTACTTCTGTTCCTTGTGGAGCATGTAAGCCTTTTCGTTCATGCGCGTCTCGAAAGCCAGGGCATTGATGCGGTTGACGATGGCCAGCGCGTTCTTGGCGTCCATGTATTCGGAGTTCTTGGCCGCCATGTAGGCGTCAGCTTCCTTGCCGACGAGTTGGCCTTTCGCCGCCATGTCAGTGTTGGCGACGGCATTGGACTGGAAGGCCGCGACGCCCTTTTCGTAGAGGCCAGCCCACTGCTGGCTGATCCGGCGCACTTCCTTGGATTTGGCTTCCAAGTCGGCGTCCTTGAACTTGGCCGCGACGGCATCCACTTTGTCGAGGTTCCCCATCAACTCGTTGACCCGGGCTTTGGCCGCCTGATGGGTGCTGTCTTTTTGGTCGAGCACGTAGTTGCGCTCTTCCATGATGCACTCGAAGGCGGAGCGCTCCACGCCGGTGCTGTTTTGCACGGCGGGCAGCGCATGTTGGCTCAACGAAGTAACTTCGTTGGCGACTCGGTAGAACATGAAATAGGCGGTGGTGCCCAAGACGGCAATCAGCACGGTAAGGAGGCTGAAGCCGGCGATGATACGTTTTCCAATAGTCCATTGATTCATAGCTTTGTAGTGTTTAGTGTTTAGTTGACGAAGGTTGCTGTAACTTAGGGTTTAGGTGACTTAGTGTTTAGGTGACGAGAGATTGGTTAATTGGTTAATTGGCAGTTGCGGTTTGGGTTAGAGCTTCGGCTTCCTCGCTGCCGAGGACGCGGTCCAGGTCGAGCAGCATCTTGACGACGCCTTTGACCTTGGCCATGCCCAGGAGGTATTCGGTGTCCACCTGGGAGCCGAAGTCCGGGGTCGCCTCGATGTCATTGGCGGTGAGGTTCAAGACTTCCTCGACGTTATCCACAATCAGTCCGGTTTCGCGCCGGATATTGAGGCCGATTTGGATTTGGACGACCACGATGCAGGTCTTGTCCGTGGTGGCGGCGGTGGGCAGCCCGAAGCGCAGGCGCAGGTCAATCACCGGAATGATCTTCCCGCGCAGGTTGATGACGCCCCGGATGAAGGCAGGCATCTGGGGCACGGTGGTGATGTTGGTAAGGCGGATGATCTCGCGTACTTTGCGGACATCCACCGCGTAGGATTCTTCGCCGAGGGCGAAGGTGAGGTACTTGCCGCCCAAGTTGGGGCCGGCCACCGCCGTAGCGGGTTCTAGGGTTTGTGTGGTCATAAATGTGTTAGTTCTTGCTGGCGCACGCGGGACCGCGGCGGCGGTGCCTGCCGGTGACAGTAACCGCCCTTCCCGCCGCCGACCGACGACGTTGCGGGAGGGTTAGTGGCTGTCGGCTTACGGATGTGAAAACCACTTCGTGCGCGAAGAAGGAGCACCATTCGCGGGCGGCGGCGGCGTCATTGGCCGAGCCGCCGATAAGTTCGTACTTGCCATCGGGTTGGCGGACGAGACAGGCGGTGCCGAAAGTGGCAACGGTTGCGCCTTTGGCTCGAAGATGGGTAAAGGAATGGTTCGTTTTCATAGGCACCAATCACCGTGTTGGGTGAGCCAGTTATAGTCTAGGTGCATAGTTGTTGGCTGGACTGTTAGCGCCACGGCCAGCCACGAAACTGGTGCCTGGCCGCTGGGTTCGATCCGGTGGTGGGAGGGAAAGTTCATTCGTTGATCCCCCAGCGCTCCCAGTGATTGTGGAAAGCAACGGGCCTCGGGAGGGAGCGGCCGGGGTGGGAAAGCACGCGGTCGGTCCGGGGCAGAACTCTGGCCACCATGTTTAACAACGCCGTGCCGGTGAAAGGCTTGGGCAGGACGGTGGCGGGCTGAAGCCATTGGTTGTGGGTCAATTCGCTCTCGTCAAATCCGCCGGAGGCGATGATGACCGGCAAGGCCAAGGGCGTGGCCCGCAGCTTCCTGATCAGTTCGATGCCCGACATACCCGGCATGCAGTTGTCGGTAATCAGCAGGCTGTAACTGCCAGATTGGAGCGCCTCCCAGGCAGCTTAGGTTCCATCGACTGTGTTCACCTGGTAGCCGGCGTGAACTAAGATCCTGGCGCTAAGTTGGCGAGTAGCGCTGTCGTCTTCCACCAAGAGTATCTGCTGGGCGGGCCGGGACGGCTCAGGCCCCAAAGCCCCTGCCAACGGGGCGGGCGCAACGTGGGGCGTGGGGGCAAAGAATCTCAGCCCGGCGGCGGCGGCGACGCCGCTCAGAAACTGAATCCGCGAGGAGTCCGGCGGGTCTGTATCGCCGGCCGGGCCGAGCAGGGCGACCAAGGCGGCGGCGTGCCCCTGTTTCTGGCTGAGGCACGACTGGACCCAGTCCTGAACTGCGGCAGGCAGGTCGGCCTTGCTGCTGGTGGAGATGATGAGCAGGTCGGCCTGCAAAGTGGGGGGAGTCGCCTCCGTGCGCCAGTCCGCCACCTCCAACAGGTCAAACCGCCAGAGCATCGGACACAACTTGGCTTTCTCGCCCTCCGCAGGGACCACGTTGTGGAGAAGGCGCATCGCGCGGCGACCAGCGGGCACATCCCCATAGGCGATGACGACCGACAGTTCCGCGTCTGCTGCCGCGTCGCGGTGGGCGGCCATCCGGGAATCTACCGCTCCGTTAGTTAGGCTGTCAGTCATAGGCAAAGGGATTGGGCGAACCCAGCATGTGGTAAGTTAGAGGGGTTAGGTTGGATCGGGCACCTTGGTCCCGCCGTTGGGGACTGACAGGTCCGCCGGCCGCCGGCACGATTACCGGTTTGCGCTAGGCCGTCGAGCACTTCGCGCAAGCGCTCAAACGCGGAGGTCTTTTCAAGGAAATAGTCGGCTCCGTTGCGCAGGCAGGCATCGCGCAACGGAGGCAGGGCATAGTGCGAGAGCACGATTACGACCGGCGCGCCGGGGAGGTGCTTGAGCTGTCGCAGCGTTTGCAAGCCGATGGTGACCGGCGCGTGGAGGTCGAGAAGGACGACATCGGGATGCACCGTCTCCACCAGCGCCACCACCTTGGCTGGCTCCTGGGCGCAGCCAAAGACGGCGATGCCTTCTAGTTCGGAGAGCAGGGCGGTAAGACTCTCACTCACGGAACCGATGCCGTCCGCAACCAGCACGCGGAGGAGCACGCGGGGACGGTCTTGGGTCGAGGTCGAGGTTTCAGTCACGTGGCCATTTAACTCCCGCCGCCTCAGATATGCAACGGAGGTGGGGCTGAAAGAAATGTAGGCGCAGGCTTACAAGCCGGGAGGGCGAAGGGCGAAGGGCAAAGGGCGAAGTCCGAAGTCCGAAGTCCGAAAGTAGGCGGAAAGCCGAGAATAGCTTGATCCAACGGACGGCCCAGCGCTAGAGCGGCTGCGGTTTTCGGGCTTCGAACTTCGGATTTAGCCTCGCCCACCTCCCGTCATGCCATCCCATGTTTCTGCGCGTAGCGGACCAGTTCCACGTCGCTGCGGACCCGGAGCTTCTCCCAAATGCGGGTGTGGAAGGTGCTGATGGTTTTTGGGCTGAGCGACAATTCCGCCGCAATCTCCTTCAGCGAACGGCCCGCCAGAAGCCGTTGCATGACCTCAAACTCGCGGTCGGAAAGCGTCTCATGCGGCGGGCGGCTGTCTTGGCTCAACCCCGCCGCCAGACTCTCGGCCAGCGTGGCGCTCACATATTTGCCGCCCGCCAGGACTTTCCTGACCGCCAGGGCCAGATGCTCCGGCGCCGCCTGTTTGTTCAAATAGCCGCTGGCACCAGCCTTCAACACGCGGATCGCCAACTGTTCTTCTGGCGCACTGCTTAACACCAGCACCGGCAAGTTAGGATAGTGGTCCCGCATGTCGTGCAACACTTCCAAGCCGGTGCGGCCCGGCATGAAGATATCCAATACCAGTAAGTCCCACGGATGCTGGGACAAGCACGCCAAGG
>CAINDV010000607.1 GCA_903847485.1 uncultured Verrucomicrobiota bacterium | reverse complement strand
GGGGGGCCGGCGGTTGGAAAGGCAAATATGCGTTACTTGATGAAGCAAAAGCTCTTTTGTTGGGGCGACGATTTCGCCATCCGGAACGCGGCCGGCGACGACGTCTTCTTCGTGGACGGCAAGGCCTTCAGCTTCGGCGACAAGCTCTCCTTCCAGGACCTGGCCGGCCGGGAACTGGCCTTCATCCGCCAGAAACTCCTGGCCTGGGGCCCGACCTGCGAGATCCATCGCGACGGCGCGCTGGCTGTCGGTGTGGCCGATTGGGCGGCCAACCCCGTGCCGCCAGGCAAACGCGCCAAACCGTAGTGGCGCAGGCGCCCTCGCCTGCGATAGTCCGGCGGGCGCTCCGCCCGCCGAGGCGGTTTCGGCCGCCACCCCCGCGATCGCCGCGCCCAGTTGCGCCCTTACTGCGGACGATTCCAAGCTCGCCTTTGCCCCCGCGGTGAGGATATTGTCTCCACCTGACAAAACTTATGGCCGAACAGCAACCACAGTCGCCACCGAACCCGGAGCGCAAGACGCTCGACCAACGCAACGCCATGTCCGACCTGGAGCGGCTCCGCCACTCCTGCGCCCACGTCATGGCCACCGCCATCCTGCGCCTCTGGCCCGACGCCCAGTTCGCCTACGGCCCGCCCGTCGAGAACGGCTTCTACTACGACCTCGAATGCGCCCACCGCATCTCGCCCGAGGACTTCGAGCGCATCGAGGCCGAGATGAAGAAGGAGATCAAGGCCAACAACGTCTTCGAGCGGAGCGTCGTCACCCGCGAGCAGGCCCTCGCCGACGCCGCTAGCGGGCGCTTGGGCGGACTGGCCGAGCGGCCGGGCAACGCCTCCAAGTTCAAGCTCGACCTCCTCCAGCAGATTCCCGAGGGCGAGCCGATCTCCTATTTCAAGAACGGCGAGTTCATCGACCTCTGCGCCGGGCCGCACGTGATGCGCACCGGCAACATCGGCGCGTTCAAGCTCACCACCGTGGCCAGCGCCTACTACAAGGGCGACGAAAAGAATCCGCAGCTTCAGCGCATCTACGGCACGGCCTTCAAGAACAAGACGGCGCTCGACGAGTATTTCAAGATGCTCGAGGAGGCCAAGCGCCGCGACCATCGCAAGATCGGCGCGGAGATGGGGCTGTTCGCGATTGATACGGAATTTGTCGGGCCGGGCATGCCGCTGTGGCTGCCCAAGGGCACGGTGCTCGTCGAGGAACTGGAGAAGCTGGCCAAGGAAACCGAATTCGCCGCCGGCTACGTCCGCGTCCGCACGCCGCATCTGGCCAAGGAGAAGATGTACAAGACCAGCGGGCATTTGCCGTATTACGCGGAGTCAATGTTTCCGCCGATGGAATTCTTTGAAACCGAGGCCGATCGCTTGCATCGCACGCAATTGGAACAAGAGATCACGACCAAGCAGGGCCAACTCGAAAAGCTGCTGCCTGCGGGACGCCTGATCACGGACGTGCTCACCCAGGATTCGCCGCAAGAAGTGGACACTGGCTTGGAAGATGAAGCCCGGCTGTCGGGAGAGATTGCAGAGTTGGTGGCCAAGCGCGATTTGTTCAGCAACCGCTACTACCTCAAAGCCATGAACTGCCCGCACCACCACCGCATCTTTGCGGCGGAGCCGCGCAGTTACCGCGATCTGCCGTTGCGTCTCGCGGAATACGGCACTTGCTATCGCTACGAGCAGAGCGGCGAACTCTTCGGCCTCATGCGCGTGCGCTCGCTCAACATGAACGACGCCCACATCTATTGCACCGAGGAGCAGTTCGCCGACGAGTTCCGCGCCGTGAACGACATGTATCTGAAATACTTCAAGATCTTCGGTCTGGAGAAATACGTCATGCGCTTCAGCACCCACTCCAAGGAAGGCTTGGGCAAGAAATACGTCAACGAGCCGGAACTCTGGCTCAAGACCGAGGACATGGTCCGCCGCGTCCTGAACGAAAGCGGCATCAACTACGTGGAAGTGGCCAACGAAGCCGCGTTCTACGGCCCGAAGATTGACGTGCAGGTGTGGAGCGCCATCGGCCGCGAGTTCACCATCGCCACGAACCAAGTTGATTTCGCCGTGCCCGCCAAGTTCGGCCTTGTCTATCGCGACCGCGACAACACGGACAAGACCCCGCTCTGTATCCACCGCGCGCCGCTCGGCACGCACGAGCGCTTCATCGGCTTCCTCATCGAGCACTACGCCGGCAACTTCCCCCTCTGGCTCGCGCCGGACCAAGTCCGCGTCATCACGCTCAACGACGACCCGGCGCTGATCGAATACGCCAAGCCCATCGTGGCCGAACTCCGCGCCAACATGGTCCGCGTGGACGCGGATTACAGCGCGACACCCTTCAAAGCGAAGATCTCCAATGCCGAGCAACTCCGCATCCACACGATGCTCGTCATCGGCGGTCGCGACATGGAAGCGGGCGCGGTGAGCGTACGCCTCCACCACGGCGGCCCGCAAGGTGCCAAGCCGAAGGCGGAAGTCGTGGCGAATATTCTAGCGGCGATTCGCGGGCGCAGAAGTTGAAGTCCACCAGCCACCTAATCCTCAACTGCCAAGCAATCATGGATCAACTGAAACATCGTAAGCTCGGTCCACCCGAACTCATATTTGCAATTGGGTTTGTCCTGTCGCTACTTGCGGGCTTTGGAGCTACGAAGCTTGGTGCGACAAGCGGAGAAGCTATCGTGATTGGGCTTTTTTGCGCGCTGGTCACACTCTTTTTCACACTGTGGCAGGAATTCAAGAGTTCTCAGGATTCCATTGAGTTTGCGAAGACCGTCTACCCACAGCGGGAGCTTTATCACGCATTCAAGATATTTGCGGAAGCGTGGCTCAATGATCGCCTTCAGGCCCGTCCCCCTCTCCGGGAGCATCTCTTAACCGCCGTCAACAACCTCAGTTCGGCAGCCAACCAAGCACTTCGAGGCAGTGTGGACAATCTCGCAGAGGAAAAGCGCCAGCTCATGCTGAAGGAGATTATCGAAAGCGCCGGAAACGGGTCGCGGTTCTGGGCAACTAGCTATGTGGGTGTGTGACCGTTCAGTAACCCAAAGTTGATAAGCAGGCTGGGCGCTCATTTTGTGGTTGCATATTGTAGCTATACAGATACATTGCCGCCATGAAACCAAATCTCGATTCTCTCCTCCAACAACGG
>CAINDV010000606.1 GCA_903847485.1 uncultured Verrucomicrobiota bacterium | reverse complement strand
TTTCATAGGACCCGCGGGAACGTCGGGCGCCGGCAGGGAGATAAAATCCCCCGGCACGCCGGTTCGCAGCGCCGGGTAAAGCGTTCAGCCGCCGCCACCGGCTGCGTAACCCCATCCCCAAATAGTGGCGAATCCGCCGCGGGCTGAGGGTGAAGCCGTAGGGGAATGCGTTGGCGTGGTCATTTCCTTTTCACGCGGTAGGGCACGCTGTCTTCTTTGACGTGGAAAGCGATTTCGCCGCGCGGCTTGGCCGGAGGGGCGGCGAGTTCACGGATGGCGTCGAACAGCGTGCGGATGCTGGTGTCGTGGCCCTCAATCTTGCGCTCCAGTTCGGCCGGTTTGTGGGCCAGTTCCTTGTGCAGGGCGAGCGTCTCCCGCAAGCGCACGAACACCTGCATGATGGCGATGTTGACCTGGACAGCGCACGGACTGCGCAGCACGCTCGACAGCATGGCGATGCCTTCCTGCGTGAAGACCTGCGGCAAATATTTGATGTTCTGACCTCGCTTCAAGGTTCCAATTTGGAACCTTGAAGCGGCGCACGCTTGGGCCTCGTCCAGTGTGAGTTGAAACATGAAGTCGGACGGAAGACGGTCGAGATTGCGGCGGACGGCTTTGTTCAGGTTCTTGGTTTCGACGCCATAGAGCGCCGCCAGATCGCGGTCCTGCATCACCATTTGACCGCGAATCAGCAGGATCACCTGCTCGATTTGCTCCGGCTGAACTAACGATGTCTTGTCGTTAATGGGATGGGTTTCAAAGCGTAGCGATTTGGATCTTCCAAACCAAGCTCATCGAATGCGGCTTCTTTTTCACTGGATTGCGAAACCGGAACGTGCTGGCCTCCCACTGCGCCCAGTCCGAGCCGAACGCACAAAGCGAAGGATGAATGAAGAATGCAGAATGAAGAATTTCTGCCTTCTACCTTCTGCCTTTCCTTGCCGCCCGTCCTGCCGCAACCGCTGCGCCAGCGGCCGCACCACCGCCTGGTCCTTCGTGCTGTGGCTGAGGAAGAGGTCGTGGGTGAAGCCGGGATCGTTCACGACTCCTTTCTACGACAGGATGAGCAGGAGGGACAGGATAGAAAACGAATCCGACCCGCCAACTTTGCAAATCCTGCGCCTCTTGTTCATCGGGTCAGCGATTCAAGACAGCCGCGCAGCAGCTCTACGGGCGGCGACCCGGCCTTCCCTTCACTCCTGGTCCGTGACGGTGTCGTGGAACTTCAGAATATCGCCTTTCTCGCCTTTGAGTTCGGCTTCCTTGAACTTGATCGCTACGCGAGGGTGCTGGTTGAGCAGGCCGGTGAGCAGGTACGGCAGGTCGTAGCCCCAGAGCAGCTTGGCGCGCATCGGCTCGACGTGGTTTTGCACGCAGTCGAGCACGGGGCGCAGCTCGTATTTCGGGTTGTGCAGGAAACCGAGGAGCAACTCCATCGGGCAATTGCCCGCGCCGCGCCCCAGGCCGGCCATCGTGGCGTCGAGGAAGTTCGCGCCGAGAGTGATGCCCTCGATGGTGTTGGCGAAAGCGAGTTGGAGGTTGTTGTGCATGTGCATGCCGACCTCTTTGCCGGCGGGCTTGCAGTACGCGAGATAGGTCTTCACCAGAAAACGAATTTGCTCGCTGTAAAAGGCACCGAAGCTGTCCACCAGGTAAATCGCCTTGGCCTCGGAGGTGGCGAGCAACTCCAGGCCCTCGTTCAACTCGCGCTCTGGGATGATCGAGGCGGCCATGAGATTGACGGTGGTTTCGTAGCCTTTGTCGTGGGCATCCTTGACCATGTCCAGCGCGGTGGGAATCTGGCTGATGTAGGTGGCCACGCGGATCATGTCCAGGACGCTGTCCTTTTTCGGCAGGATGTCTTCGTGGTAATCGCAGCGCTCGGCGTCGGCCATGACACAGAGTTTCAGCGCCGTTTGGTTGTCGCCGACCATGCGGCGGAGGTCTTCCTCCTGGCAGTATTTCCAGCAGCCGTGCTCGCCCAGCTTGATGCTTTTGCGCGACGCCTTGTAACCCAGTTCCATGTAATCCACGCCTGCGGCGACGCAGGTGTCATAGACGACTTTGACGATCTGGTCGTCGAAATGGTGGTTGTTCATCAGGCCACCGTCGCGGATGGTGCAGTCCACGACTTTGATTTCGGGCCGGTAGGAAATCCAGCGGCTGGCGGCGGCGTTTTTGGCTTTGGCAGTTTTGGTGCTCATAGTGTTGTAGGAGTTCGTGGGCAGTGTTCTTAAAACGGGGCGGTGTGGACAGAAGAAAATTCAATCAGGAACTCAGGAGGGTGCGTGACCGCAGAGTAACTTTGTTCAGGCGGCGAGTTAGACTTTGAGATAGTTGGCGTTGTTGAGGCGATCCCAGCATTCATCCCACCGGTTGCTTTTGAGCGCCAGGCGGAGGTTCAAGACGCTGGTGGCGCCGGC
>CAINDV010000605.1 GCA_903847485.1 uncultured Verrucomicrobiota bacterium | reverse complement strand
CTCCCAAGCGTCAAAAACCACGGCCGCCTCGTGAGCATCGGGTCGGCCCGCGTCCCTTGAGATCAATCCGAAAAAACTTCACCCATGGCGAAACTACAACCCGTAGGGGTCGCCGCACTCAGATGGACACCCCCTTTAGGAAATCAGGAGAGGGGAGTTAGCAGAAACTCAGAAAGGGGGCTGAAAGTTTGCGCCGAACTACTGTTTGGCACCCACGGGCCAGACGGTAGTTCGGCGCAAATCTTCGGCCCCTTTTCTGAGTTTCTGAGTTTCGGCTAACTCCCCTCTCCTGATTTCCTGAGTTCCTAATTCAGCACTTCGGCAAGTGCCGCCCGACGAACGCCAGCGCCCGTTCCGCGACGGTCTTCTCGCTCAACTCCAGCAAGCAGCGCGGTTCCGCAAACCGACAGTAGTCCGAGCAGGGCCGGTGCGGGCACGCCCAGCCTTCGATACATTCCGACGCGGCACTTAGCGGCGCGAAACGATCGGGCAATTGCGGGCCAAATAGCGTCAGCGTCGGCAGGCCGCAGAAGGCCGCCAGATGGCCGGGACCGGAATCGTTGGCGATGATACACGCGGCGGCGTCAATCGCCCGCAGCAGTTCCGTGACGTTGCTAGGCGTAACGACTTCCGCCTCGCCGGCGGCCAGCCACCAAGCGCGCTGGCTCGTGTCGCAGGCGATTCGCACCGCGTAGCCGGCCTGTCGCAACTGCCTGGCCAGGCGCTGGTAGCGGTCCATCGGCCAGACGCGCACCGGCTGCCCGGCACCCGTGTGAATCAGCACACCGCCCGTCCGCCGGGGACCGCCCGGCAGCAGCGCCGCCCGCGCCGGGATGGTCAAATCCACCGCCTCCGCCAGCCGCCGCCAGAATTCGTATTGGTGCGTGACGGTTCGCGACCGCGGCAGGCTGCGGCTCAGGAGCACCCCGCTGCCGGCCCGGTTGAAGCCCACCCGCTGACGCACGCCCACCAGCCAGAGCAGCAGATGATCGCGCGGATCCCACCGCGCCGACAGGCCCACATCGAAGCGCTCATGCGCCAGTTGCCGCAACGTGTGCAGTATCGTCAACCACGGCCAGATCCAGAGCTGGTACTTGTGGTGGAAGACCGTCCAGGGGGCGGTGAAAGGAATGACCTTCACTTCCGGCCAGAATCGCGTTTGCAAATCCAGTGCGTAAGGCTTGGCGAGCAGCGTGACATCGTAGCGCTTGCAGGCCGCCTGCAAGAACGGCGTCGCAATGGCCAGATCCCCCAGGCCCCAGCATTCCACAACTAGGAGTTTAGGTTTCATGCAGGGCGGGGTGGAATGCGAAACCTGGACCGTGCCTGCACACCGGTCGCAAGCCTCGGCGGAGCGGGGCACCGGCCTCCTGGTTCATGCGTAGGAGCGGCGAACGAGTCGAGGTAATGACACCCGCCGCGCGGGGTAGCTGCGAGGAGCCAGTCCCCGGCGTCAAGCCGGGGCGCGTGGTGTAAGGGTGCCCAGTTCATCACGTCAAAGTTAGAGCGGATTTGTCGGCGGCGTGCGGTCGGGAACCCAACGTGGCCGCAGACGAAGGGTTTTCATTTCTCCACTTGATCATACCACTGTTTCGTTTTGCGCAAGCCGTCTTCGAAACTGGTCTGCGGCGTCCAGCCGGTGCGGGCGGTCAGCTTGCCCATCGCCAGGACGCTGTGCGCGACATCGCCGGCGTGGGCCGGCCGGTATTCCAGCCGGGCCTTGCGGCTCAGTTCCTGTTCGAGCGCGGCGACGATTTCCACCACGGAGCGTCCGAGGCCCGAGCCGATGTTGTAAATCTGGTTATCGAAGCCCGCTTCCAACAAGCTCACCACCGCGCCGATCAAGTCCGTGATGTAGATGTAGTCCTTGACCGCCTGGCCGTCGCCCCAAACTGAAATCGGCTGACCGGTCAGCAAGCGGTGCATGAAAATGGGAATGGCACCTTGGTGGCCGAGAAAGTTCTGGCGCGGGCCGAAGGGGTTCGACGGACGCACGACGAGGTAAGGCAGGCCGTGCAGGTGATGGACCATGTGCAGGTAGCCTTCCATCATCAGCTTCACCAGGCCGTAGGGCGACACGGGCCGGCACGCAATCGTCTCCTCGACCGGGGCCGCGCTGGGCGGCTCGCCATAGACGGCGCCGCCAGAGGAGAACAGCATGACTCTCTCGACCTGCTCCTGAACGGCCATTTCCAGCACGCCGGCAAACACCTCCAGCCCTTGCCGGACTTCGCGATCCAAGTTCAGGAAGGAGGCGAGTGGGAGGGTGTTGTGCGCCAGATAGACCAAGGTGTCGCAGCCGGCCAGTGCGGCGCGCAACGTGGCGGAGTTGGTGCAATCGCCGCTGAAGTATTGCACGCCCGGCAGCGGCGGACGGAAGCGTTCCGCCTGCACGTCGAGAATGCGGAGCGAGGCCCCGCACGCCAGGAGCGCATCCGCTAGGTGCGACCCGATGAAGCCATTGCCGCCAATCAGCAGGATTTTAGGTGTCATATTGGGCAATGATGCGCTGACAATACCGTTCCAAGGAAAAGACCTGTTCCACCCGCTCACGACCGGACAGCCCCATCGCCTGCCGTCGCGGGGCGTCGGCCGCCAGTTCCACGATGGCGCGGGCCAGAGCCTCGGGATCGTCCGGCGGCACCAGCAGACCGGTCACCCTCGGAACGATGGTTTCCACCGTGCCACCGATAGCCGTGCCGATGACCGGCAATTTCATGGCCATGCCCGCCAGCACTACCGTGGCGTTGGGTTCCGGCAGCTTGGACGGCAGCACCAACATGTCCGCCGCCGCCATCCATTCCGGCAAATTCTTCTGGAAACCATGCACCGACACCGTGCGCTCGCCCTGTGGCACCTTCGTCAACTGTTCCCGCAACGCGGTTTCAAAGTTCTCCTGACCGCGATAACAACTACCTAGGAAGGCAAAGTGCAGCGGTGTCGCGACCGACTTCCGTTCCACGATCTGACGCGCCGCCTCGGCCAGCACATCCTGTCCTTTCCAGGCGCTAAACCGGCTGGCGTAGAGCACCAGCACCGTGCCTGGCTCCAGCCCCAGGCGTTCGCGCACCGCAGTACCCGTGACCGATTCCGGGCTGTAATCCGACAGGTCCACGCCGTGGTAAAGGGTTTCGTATTTCGCCTGCCGACGCGGCCAGTCCTTGGTGAAGTGGTCCCGGACCGCGTTGGAAATGCAGAAGACCTGGGTGGAAAACAGGGCCACCATGGCGTTCATCCACCATGCCACTATCCGGGGCCGCCCCACCAACTCCATGATCTGCCAGACATGCGGTCGGCGCAGCAACGCCGCCGCCAGGCCGCCGATCCAGATGGCTGCCGTGTTCGTGTGGATGATGTCCACCTTCTCCCGCCGGCACAGCCGCAGCGCAAAGATCAACGCCGCCAAAGTCTGCCCGGCAAACCGCCAGATGCCGAAAAACGACAAGCTGGCCCGCCGCAGAACAGGGATCTCGCGCAACAGGCAAGTCACCTGCAACGCCCGCAACTCCTGCGCGAGCGGCCCGTCGTATGGCAGAACGACAATCGGCTCGAACCGACTCCCGTCCAAGTGCCGGATCAACTGCAGCAGGACGTAATCCGCGCCGTAAAGCTCCGCGCCGCAATTGAAGAACAGGATTTTCTTGGTCTTGGCTTTCACCAGTCGGCACCTTCGCTTTGCCTGGCTTCCGCGGCGACTGCGCGAGCATCACCGCGACCACAGCGCACGGCGCGAACGGATCCTAGACCGGAGGCGGTCTTCCGCTGGGCTGGCTGGCGCATTGCGGGGTTCATGGTGACGTCAAATTGTGTGGACGAAAGGCTAAGACGCGGCAAGGAAGGGTCAAGTCGCAACTCGGCACGGTGGCGCTTTCCCTTCCGGCTTGGGAGCGCGCACACACTTGCCAGCCGGCCACGAACCGCCGCGATTACCCGCAGATTGGGGGACAACCGCAGGCATAGCCTGCCCTCCTCTTCCATCGTGGTCGCCACCGAATTTGCAAGGACCATCAGTTTTATGCGGGGCGGTGGGCGATTAGAAACGCGGACCAGCCCAGCCAGTGGACTTGCGCGGTGAATTTCTTCCGGCTCGCCGGCTGGAACCGATACCAAGGCCAAGCCGCCGCGAAGAGCCAGTTGCGCGAAACTCCCCGCTGCTCCACTCCCAGCCCCAGCCGCCGCAGGTGCAACGTCAGTTCTTCCACAGGCACGAGCCGGACGTGGGTCGGATCGTCGTGAAAATTCAGCGTGAACTTGATGGGGGAATCCGCCGGCTGGCGCGGCGCGGTGAGTGAGCGCGGATGCGGCGTCTCGAAATAGGCCCGCCCGCCGGGCCGCAGCAGCCGGGCGACCTCTCCCAGCAACCGGTCCAGCGTCCGCAGATGCTCGACGAGGTGCATGCAGGTGATGGCGTCCAACGAACCGGCCGGCCAGGGAAGCGACTCCGTTTCCAGATTGGCGCGGTGAAATTCGCAGCCCGCCGGATAACGCTCCGGTCGGCCGGCCAGGTCCGTGGCGAAGAACTTCAAATCCGGCCGCAACTCAGCGAAGTGGCCCAGCGTCTCGCCGTCGGAGGAGCCAAGGTCCAGCAGACTCCCGCCGCGCGGCGTGGCCGCGACGAACCCGGCCCGGGTGTCGAGCCAAGAGGCGTAGCGCAGGCGTGCCCAATTCATCGTTCGGTGACGTGGTTAGGGCCGGGCGGCGAACCGACCGGCTCAGAAAGCGCCGCTAAACTAGGGACCGGGGCACACACTGTAAAGTATCCGGCGCAGATCCCAGCAGTTCTCATTTTCGCTTGGAGCGCGGACAATCTTGTCCGCATTGTGCCAAGTTCGCGCACGCCGGCGGACAAGATTGTCCG
>CAINDV010000604.1 GCA_903847485.1 uncultured Verrucomicrobiota bacterium | reverse complement strand
GGCAACGTCCCGCTCACGAAGCGCCTCTTCCACGGCGGCCTGCCCCCGGCGCTGCTGGCCGACACCAAGCCCCCCGCCTTCTACCGCGAATGGATGGACTCTTTCTTCGCCCGCGACATCCACCGGCTGTTTGAATTCCGGGACATGAACCGCTTCAACGCTGTGTTTGAATACCTCTTGCGTCAAAGCGGCGGCCAGTTCGAAGTCACCAAAACCGCCGCCGCGGTGGGGATCACGCGGCCCACCGTCGAGAGCCACCTCCGCGCCCTCGAAACCACCCATGCCGTTACGATCGTGCGGCCCTTCCACGGCAGTGGCCAGAACGAGATCGTCAAACAGCCCAAGATTTACGGCTTCGACACCGGCTTCGTCAGCCGTGCGCGCGGCTGGGACCCGCTCCGCCAGGAAGACCTCGGCGCGCTCTGGGAACACCTTGTTCTGGAACATCTGCAAGCCCATTTCCCGGACACCACCATCCGCTACTGGCGGGACAAGACGGGCCGCGAAGTGGACTTCGTGCTTGCCCACCGGCGCGACGAAGTGGACACCATCGAGTGCAAATGGGATCCGCGCTCCTTCGACAGCACCGCCTTGCGGGTCTTCCGAGGCTATTATCCCAAAGGCAACAACTACCTCGTCTGCCCGTCAAGCCTGCATCCCTATCTCAAGAAAGCGGGCAACCTCGAAATCCAAGTCTGCGATCCAGCCGGCATCGCAACTTGAGCGATCATGGCCCTCGCCCTTGCCAACCGCTACCCTTCCCGTGCCGGACGACCCGGGCGAGCTTGAGTTGGTCGCGCATTTCGCGCCAGTTGCCGAAGATGACTGCGGGAGTTTGCGGGCCCATAGCCTGAGTCGGCGGAGTTGCATCGCCATTGGGCATCGCTTTGTCTTTGCACAAATCCAGCACCAGGGACAACCGCAAAGTCATCGAGGCGATCCTGCCCGCCCCCGCGCCGTGCGCAAGTAAATTCTGCTGTTGCAGGCTTGCCTATAGGCGACCACCGTGGCAGACTTGGCTGAAGAGATGACTTTGTCTTTTCACTTTGTCTTTCGACCAATGACTTTGTCACAATAATACTGTTAGTCGGTGCAGCATGACTAAGCGAACATACATCGTCATATCGGCTAGCCTGGTGATTTGTCTGTTTGCTGTTGGGTTGTGGTGCTGGAGTCCGCAAGCATCTATTGACAAACGACTCTCTATACGGGACTTGCTTCTTTTACGCCTAGCAGCTCGCGCTCATACGTTTTTGCCAATATATGAAATTGCGGTGGAGGGCGATGACAAGGCGAGCGTGATTGCAGGAGGAGTTCTGGCGTGGGTTCACATTCCCAAGGATTACGCATGGCATGGTGTAGGTGGTAACAACATTTATACCTGTTACTATTTTGAGAGGACTATGCATGGTTGGAGGTTTTCAAGTCGCCCTCCCCCGAGTGCTATTGACTTTGGAGTTGACCCACCATCCACTATAATTCCAGGTGCTATTCTGGTTGCTGAAT
>CAINDV010000603.1 GCA_903847485.1 uncultured Verrucomicrobiota bacterium | reverse complement strand
GGATCGTCCGGTAAAGATTTGGGTGGCCGATGAAGCCCGCTTTGGGCGGCACACCCAGAGCCGGCGCTGCTGGGCACGGCGCGGGCAGCGGGTCGTGCTGGCCCAGGAACAACGCTACGAATGGGAATATGTGTATGGTGCGGTGGAGGTGGTTGAAGGGCGGGCTGAATTTCAATTCCTGCCGTCGGTGAGTCTGGAACTGAGCGCGGGTTTCTCCAGCAACTGGCCGACAGCGACGTCCGCGCCGAACACGTGGTCATCTGGGACCAAGCCGGGTTTCATCCCCGGCCAGGGGATGCGACCCTGCCCGCACGGATTCATCTGCTGCCCTTGCCCCCGTATAGTCCGGAACTAAACCCGGTGGAGGGACTGTGGGATCAAACGCAGGACGTAACGTGCAACCGGCACTTCGCCAGCCTTGACGCCTTGGAGGAGACGCTCCCCCAGGCGCTCCGCCCGTTTTGGGAGACGCCGGCACGGGCCTTGTCGCTGATCCACCACTGGCTCCACTCTCAAGCAAACGCTACCGCCTGACTCATATTACCGATTGTTAACGGGAAATGGTATCAGGCGTCTGACCACCTCCGTTTTAGGTTCACTTTTCATTGACCGGTGGCGGCCCGAGCGAACGGCGGAGAAACCCTTGTCCAGCGCGGCTCGGCAGGAACCTCGCCCTACCGGCTACGGCATCGTCACGGCCAAGTCGCTTTTGCGCAGTAAGCGCAAGCTCCTATCGGCGTGCCAGGAGCGCGGCATTGAATTGAGTCCCTTGGTCCAACTGACTCTCCGTTGCGATAAGTTGCCGGACGCCCAAGCTCTACTCCGCCGTCTGGTCAATTGGCCTGATGACCTTGGCGCTGTCCTTGCCGGCCACATGGATGTCCCGCATGGCTGCCGCTCACTGGCGCATCTCCCCCGCTCCTGTTCGGTGCCGTTATCACTCGACTGCGCGATAAAACTTCGCACTGTTTGTGGCAGATACGGTGTAAGGGCTGCTTTCCGTGACGTTCTCCCACGAGCCGAGGATGGTGTCCGCGGACTGCAATTCATCGAGGAAGTTGATAACCACGCTATCTCCGATGCGATCAATGGCCACCTTGTGCCCTAGCGGTTCACCAAGGCTGGCAATCTTGGCTTGCATGGGCGGGGTCAACATCTTGACCAGTTCCGCATTATGCGCATACGAATTAGTATCGGTAAGGGAGGTGGAAGGTGACGCGAATATCCGCGAGGCACCGACGGCAAAGCCGCGCGATATATCGGCTTGGGAACCATGTGGTGCCTCTGGATCAATGTCGGTGACCATGATGGAAATGGAATTGTCGGTGTTGCGGAGGATCTCGAACGTGCGGAACTGCTGGGTGAAATCTCGCAAAGATGGGTTTTCGACCTCCCAGAAGCCGTATTCCTGCCGATCCTTGTACGGCGAAGGGTGGGCTTTGATATTGTTTCGGTGCATGTGGCCCGTCACCCAGAGGAGAAGATTCGGATAGGTGTTCAGTATTTTCACCAATTCAGTTCCGGAAATGATGGAATTGGTGCTTCCTTGCATACCGATCAGCTCAATCGGAATGTGCGCCGCGATGATCATAAGCTGGTTTTGAGCCTGCCCCCGATCCAGTTCCTGCAACAGCCAGGCCAACTGGTTGGTGTTCAGGCCGCCCTGCCCGTTGAAATCGAAGTTTTCATCCGTCATGGTATCGTCGAGCACAATCACCTTGAGCGGCAGAGTCGGCTTGGGCACGAAGCTGTAGCAGGCGAAGTCGTTGGCGATGTTGGCCTGACTAAAGCCATGCCCAACCGGCTTGGAAG
>CAINDV010000602.1 GCA_903847485.1 uncultured Verrucomicrobiota bacterium | reverse complement strand
TGCCGCTGGAGAGTGTGAACTTCAAGTCATACAGGAACGGGGAACCTGGCTCCCAGAGCTTCGTTGTTTTGAGGTTCAGTACCAGCCGAGGCTGCCACGGGCCTTTGCTCGTATCCGATCCCGCCAGTTTGCCATCGGCAAACGCTTCCGCCTTGAGTGTCAGATCCGAATCCAGACCGTTGATCTTGGCTTCGATCAACACCCGCGAGTTATCGGGATCAGGGACCACAGAAATGCTTTCGACGAATGACGGGCCGACCGCTTCCAGCCACACCGGCTGCCAGATGCCGGTGGTGCGGGTATAGAAGCAGCTCCAGCTCTTATCGAAGCACTGCTTGCCACAAGGCTGGAGGCCTGACCACATATCATCTAGCACTTTTACCACTACTTCGTTCACGTCATCCTTGAGTAATTTGGTTATGTCGAAACTAAAAGCGGCATTCTCCCCAATGTGCGTTCCGGCGAGTTGGCCGTTGATATAGACCCAGGCCCTATAATCCACCCCGCCGAAATGAATTCTTAACCGCTTGCCTTTCATGGCCGGCGGCATTTCGAACAGACGGCGGTACCACACGTCCTTTAGGCGCTCGGTGTTACCCAGCCCGAGGCCGGACAGTTTGCTTTCGGGGCAGAAGGGGACGATGATCTTGGCGTTGAGATCCTTTCCGTAAGTCAGCCCCCGGGATTCTCCGTCCGCGGCCTTGTCAATCTCGAACTGCCACTCGCCGTTGAGGGTCATCCAGTTCTCCCGGAAAAGGTCCGGCCGCGGATGCTCCGGGCGCGGCACTTCGGCCGATGAGCCGAAGACTCCGTTCAGCAGGACAGCCATAACTGCCAACCAACCAGCCAAACTTGGATTTCTCCTCACAGTTTTCTTATTTGCAGCCCCCCAGCTTTCTAATCAACCAGCAGCGCCAGATCAATATACTGGCCACCGATTGTCTGGTGTGTATGGACCGCGATGGTGTTGGTGCCTTTCTTCAAAGCCAGCTTCAACTGATCGGTCACCATGTGCAACTGGTAGTGGCTGATAAAGCCTCCTACGCCAAGGATCTTCTGTCCATTGACATAGATCTCGGTGTCTTCGTCGTGACATACTATGACGGCGCCTTTCCTAAAATCGCCGCCGTCGTATTCAAATGTTTTTCTGAGATAGATGTCGCCGGTGGTCCATTCCGTGCCAATGGTCCGGTTTTGCTCATGGCCGAACGGCGCAAGGCCGCTCTTCCACGCCTTGTCATCAAACTCTGACTGAGTCCAGTCTTGCGCAGGCTTATCGGTGTCGTACTTGTAGGGCGTGCATAAGTTTCCATCCTGTACAGCGCCCACCAGCACTTTCCACTGGGCGTCGCTGGTTTTTGCGGAAGACTGGGGGGCCGCCGACTCATTGCGTTCATAAGCGGCTGGGCGCGAAGTGATTTCATGGAGTTTTTTCACATCAAACTTCGGCTTGCGATCATAGTAGTAAAGTCCGTTCTTTTCCTGTTCGATGTCGGTCAACTGCGTATAACAGAAACCGAACAGGTGGGGGTTGTCGAGCATGGCATCAATTGTTCCCTGGTAACGGACATAGAACGCGTCGAGGGTCTTTGGTCCTTCTCCGTAACCCCAGCCGCCCTCGGTGGCCCAGCCGATGCCGCCGATTTCGCTGACCATGAACGGAAGGCCGCGGTCAGACCGCGAGGCCGTCTGGCTGCCGTAGCGCGCGGGAGTGGTAAGTTTGTCCACAGTGACGGATAAATTCCCCATCCAGCGGTCACGGAGGTTTGTCGGATTGCCGTCATAATCATGAGCGTCCAAGACTTCAGGGTGGGGCAGCGTGTGCGACCAACCGCTGGTTTCAAGCGCGGGCCGGGTCGGATCAACCGCCTTGGTTACATTCCAGATCATCTGCTGAATTTCTCCCGCCTGCCCGTCGGTTTCGTTAAAGGCACACCAGCCGACGATTGACGGGTGGTTCCGGTCACGCAATAGGATCTCTGTCCATTCATTGACGTAGGCCGAGTAACCTTCTGGCTTGAGATTAAAGCCCCAGTTTGGATATTCGCCCCACACTAGGTACCCCAGCTTGTCGGCCCAGTATAGGAACCTTGGCTCAAAAACCTTCTGGTGCAAACGCGCACCGTTATAGCCGCAGGCCATGCACATCTCAATGTCTTTCTTCAGCGCCTCGTCTGTCGGCGCCGTCCAAAGGCCCTCGGGATAGAAACCCTGGTCGAGGATCAGGCGTTGGAAAACCGGTTTGCCGTTGATGAGTATCCTGCGGCCGTCAATAGCGATGTTTCGCAGGCCGAAATAACTCTTCAACTCGTCGAGCCTCTCAGTGCCGCTGTAGAGCGTGAACTTAAGATCATACAGAAACGGAGAACCGGGTTCCCAGAGCTTCTTCTCCTTGAGGTTGACCACCAGCCGGTTCTGCCAGGGGCCGGTGGCGGTGTCCGATCCGGCCAGTTTGCCATCGGCATACGCTTCGGCCTTGAGCGTCAGATTCTTGTCCAGACCGTTGATCTTGGCCTCGATCAGCACGCGGGAGTTGTCGGGATCAGGAGTTACGGAAATACTTTCGACGAAAGACGAACCGACGGCCTCCAGCCACACCGGCTGCCAGATGCCGGTGGTGCGGGTATAGATACAGCCTCCGCTCTGATCAGGGGATTGCTTGCCGGTCGGCTGGAGGCCGCTCCACATATCGTCCAGCACTTTTACCACGACTTCGTTTGCCCCGGCCTTAAGCAAGTGGGTTACGTCGAAATTGAAAGCCACATTCTCGCCGATGTGCGTTCCAGCAAGCTGACCGTTGATATAGACCCAGGCCTTGTAATCCACCCCGCCGAAATGAATTCTTAGCCGCTTGCCTTTCATGGTCGGCGGCACTTCGAACAGGCGGCGGTACCAAACGTCCTTTAGGCGCTCGGTGTTGCCCAACCCGAGCCCTGATAGTTTGCTTTCGGGGCAGAAGGGGACGATGATCTTGGCGTTGAGATCCTTTCCATAGGTCAGCCCCCGGGATTCTCCGTCCGCGGCCTTGTCAATCTCGAACTGCCACTCGCCGTTGAGGGTCATCCAGTTCTCCCGGAAAAGGTCTGGCCGTGGATGCTCCGGTCGCGGCACTTCGGCCGATGAGTCGAAGACTCCGATCACCAAGACAGTCATAACTGCCAACCAACCAGCCAAACTTTGATTTCTACTCATAGTTCTATACATAGTTTTGTTTCGGCGTAAATGCCTCACGACACTACTGCTTTCCGATTTCGGAGTAAACATGTTTCGCCTGATTTTCAAAGGACATGGTGAGGAGCACTTTTATTTTCCGGCTTTACACGGAGTCGAGTAGGTGAATTGAGGGAAGCGGAGGGCAGTTTCAAGCCCTATTTGACGGGGGAAATGAGGTTTGGACGGTGCTCGGAATCGGTTGCGATTGGTGCAAGTTGAAATTACAGCAACGTCCTCGATTGTGGGATGCCTATCGGTTTTCTGGGTTTGTTCCCCCAAGCACGGTTTACAGGGTCTTTGGGTATCTCCGGATCCGGTGGTGACCTTGAACCGGAACAAAAAAAGCGGCAGGTAGTGTCTGTGACCAATAGCCGCGTAGCTTTTACGACCAGAAACTTTGGGTTCATCCGAGAAGTTTGTTCCTAACTGCCATTTCGCGCCCTACCCGCCCCTGGGGGAGAAAGTCCCTTGAAGCGCATGGAAATGCTAGACCAGCCGGTGGCGCTTTCGCGCCCAGGCCCTTGGACTGGCCCGGAGCGGAGCGGCTTGGTTCTGAGTGAGGGCCGGCGTGGCAGTACTCCCCTTCTGCTCCCTGCGCCGCTCCGGGCCGGGCCAGTCCAAGGGCCTGAAGCCCGGTGCCTGATCGGGCCGGGAACAAACTTCTCGGATGAACCGTATATAATCCGCGTGGTGCTGTTTCTGAAGAAGTCCAAGCAACCCGTGCAGTCGGCTCTACCTCGGTTTAAGGCGATGTAACCGTCAGTTCCAGAAC
Source organism: uncultured Verrucomicrobiota bacterium (assembly GCA_903847485.1). Classification (GTDB taxonomy): domain Bacteria; phylum Verrucomicrobiota; class Verrucomicrobiia; order Limisphaerales; family JAJXZI01; genus CAINDV01. The sequence continues at coordinate 25,754 of CAINDV010000602.1, read as the reverse complement.
CGCGAGCACTTATGCTACCGACAACCTAGCCGGGCGTGGTCGTCCCGATGCCGACGCTGCCACCTTTGGGGTTCAGCAACAGCCTTGCCGGCTGACCGGCATCGAACGCTTGAACTACGCCAGCAGCCTCAACCCCCGGGTTGTAATAGTAGCCAAGTTTCAGAGCTGAATTGGTGTTTACATGGGTAGAGATCGCTACCTGTCCCGCTTCGTTTACGCTAGTTGCGCCTCTGTTAACAAGCAGATCCCCACCATTGACGTTCAGCCAGCTTTGCGGGCTGGTTGTTCCGATTCCCACGTTGCCGTTTCCCGCCACTGAGACCGCAGTTGCCGAACCGCCTCCGGGTATTGAGAGCGTCTTCGCGCTCGCCGCCTTGAAAGCGAACGTGGCAGTCAGGATTTGCTGTCGGGGGGCGATCGGGTTGTTGCTGCCCACCTTAATTTCCACGTAGCGCGGCGAAGCACTGAATGCACCGGCCAGCGAGCGGCTTGTCTTGTCCACTGGCCCCAGCATGACGTTGAAGTAGCCTTGGACCACTGGAATCTTTGGCCCGTGCCCCTGAGTGGGCGGGCTGTCGAATATCTGGTGCTCCCAGACGCGGGTTCCGCCAGTAGCGGCGTCGTAGATGTTGAAGGTCAGCGGGCGAGTCCACGAGGTTGTCGGTCCCTTGGCATGCCGTGAGTTGGCCTCCGTGATAAGTCGCCAATACTCTGCGAAAGTGACGATGTTTGTCGTCGCCTGATAGGTCGCGAGCAAGGGATGCTGATCGGGCTGAGCACGGCGGAGGCCGAAGCCATGAAGGGTCTGCAAGCGGAGGTGGAGTTCGCGGCGGACCAGGCGATGCGGCTAGCGAAGAGCGACGGCGAAGCAGTGGGCCAAGAGGCTGACGCGGCCCTCCTCATCGCTGCGGCGGATGTAGGTGACCATCAGGTCAGCGCGTGCAGACAGACGATCCGGGGACCAGTGAAAGAGAGAATGATCTTCGTTTTTGAGCAGCACGCACCGGCGCAGCAGGTGGGTCAGGCCCGGCGGTTCCGAATTACTGATTCTTCGAGTTAAGAATCCTGGCAGGGTTGGCCTGTCTGTGGGGGTTTCTGAGTTTTGGGGATGGTTCGTGTTCCGAGTCGAATTTGTTCTGCGGATGGTATTCTTGGCTTAAATTCATTCCTGACCCATCACCCCTGATCGCCTGAGCTTTCCACCTGACCAGCCACCATAGCGTATTTTGGCCTCCCTTTGACTGAAGCTTGCGGTCCACCTAAAAGCTGACCGTCGAAGCCGTGGTGCCGAAGTCGGGACAGGCCGTCATCAAGCAGGTCTTTGTGGACGGCCAGTTGTATCGCGAAGTGGATGAAGTAGCAGGCGCGGGAGCGGAATTGAATTCGAGAGCTTGAAATCCGAAACCCGAAAGAAATCCCAAGCTGGCTCTGCCAGAACCAAGAAGGGAACAAATGCGGCGCTCGGCCGAGACGCCGCTACGGCCGGACCGCACTGCCGCCGGTGGCCGGCCACGGCGGCAGCACAGTTCCATCTCTTGCTGAAACGCGAGCGGCAATCGGCCTCGTAAAAACTTGCGTCGTTTTTGCGCCCCCGTCAGCCTCCTGCCCGTGAATCAAGCTTGTCAACACTCAGAAGAGTTCCTGCGCATCGCCGATCAGTTCCGCCTCGGCGCACTGACGACGGAAGCCTCGCACCCGGTCACCGCGCAACTTAGCGAGGTGGCCCAACGCGATACCGCCGCCGCGCTGCGATTGCTCTTCGAGGTGGACGACGACGTGGTGCGGGCCTATCGCGAGTTCGTGCAATCGGGCCGCGCGGAATCGCTCGCGGCAGCGGTGCGCGAACGGCTGGAGCGGGGCGGCCGAATGTTCTTTACCGGCTGCGGCTCGACGGGCCGGCTCAGCATCCAACTCGTCGCGATCTGGCGTGATTTCTGGCAACAGCAGGCGGCGGCTGGCTGTCCCAGCGCCGGCGATTGGGAGCAACGCGCCCTGAGCGTGATGGCCGGCGGCGATTTTGCCCTCATCAAATCCGTCGAGGGTTTTGAAGACTTTGCTGCTTTTGGCCGGAAGCAACTGGCCGATCTCGGCGTCACGGCGGACGACGTGGTCTTTGCCATCACCGAAGGCGGCGAAACTTCATTCGTCATCGGCACAGCGTGGCAAGGCGTCGCCGCCGGGGCGAAGGTTTTTTTCGTCTTCAACAACCCCGACGCCACGCTGAACCAGCACGTCGAGCGCAGTCGGGAAGTGCTGGCCGAGGCGCGGATTGAGAAGCTCAATCTCACCACCGGCCCGATGGCCATCAGCGGCTCCACCCGGATGCAAGCGACGAGCATTCAACTCTGCGTGCTGCTCACGGTGTTGGAGATGGTGCTTCGTGACGTGATTCAGCGCCTCAAGCCGGGCAACCATGGCGGGCCGGCATCGGCACCGGTGCCGGCGGAGTTCCTGCGGCAGCTTGAAGCTATGCTTGGGACGCTGAAGTCCCCGACCTTGCTGACGGCGCTGGCCAGCTTGGTGGAGTTGGAGGCCGGGGTGTACCGCGCCGGCCGGCGGAACAGTTACTTCGCCGACCGCTTCGGCCTAGACGTGCTCACCGACACCACGGAGCGCTCGCCGACCTACTGTACCCCGTCCTTCCGCAAGCACGGCGATACGACCGCCGCCGAGTCGTGGGCGTTCTTGTTCTTGCCTGAAACCGATACGCCGCGTGCTTGGAAGCGCCTCCTCAAGCGCCCGCCGCGTTGTGTGGAATGGACTGAAACCGAAGTCCGTGCCCTGGTATCGGAGGAGCAATTTCCCCGCACGCTGGAAATCATTCGCCGGATCAGCGCCCAGGAACTGCTGCGCTTCCACGTCGGGCAGGACGGGCTGGCCGGTCGTCCGCTGGGTTCCGGTGACGGCGCTGTGGGCGTTTTGTCGGGGCGGGAACTGGCTTCGTTGCTCACCCCGGCGGGTTTTGTCCGCACCCAACTGACCGCCGCCCACACCGCCGGCGCGCGGATCGGTCTGATCCTGCTGGGCGAAGAAACGGCCCTGGCCCCGGCGCGGGAGTTCCTCGCACAGTGGAACCCAGAGTGTGTGGCGGTGTTCGTGCCGGTGCCGCGCACGGATTTCCTGCTCGACGGAGTGACGCGCGCCGGCTTGAAGTTGCTGCTCAACGCCTTGTCCACCGCCACGATGGTGCGGTTGGGCCGTGTGATGGGGAACACGATGATCTGGGTGGTGGCCAGCAACCTCAAGCTCATGGACCGGGCCACGCGCTACATCCAGCGGCTGGCGGGGCTGGATTACCCGACCGCCAACGTGCGGCTGTTCGAGGCGCTGGAATACGTCGGCCCCCGGCTGCGAGCAGAGCAGACTTACCCGCCGGTGGTAGGCTTGGCCGTGCTGCGCGCCTGCTACGGAATCAGCCACGAGGAAGCGGAGCAACGGCTGGCCAGCGGGGGCTCGGTGCGATCCTCTACCACTTGCTGACTGGCCGTCCACCGGTTCTCGCCGAGACGATTCACGAAACCCTCCTGCTGGTCCAGACCCGCGAAGCGACGTCGCCCCGACTGCTCAATCCTGGCGTCCCGCGCGACCTGGAAACCATCTGCCTCAAGTGCCTCCGAAAAGCCCCGCCTGAGCGCTGCGATTCAGCCGCCGCACTCGCCGAAGACCTGCGCCGCTGGCAAACGGGCGAGCCGATCTTGGCGCGGCCCCCCGCCACACCGGAGCGCGTCTGGCGCGCGTGCCGCCGACATCCCACCTTGGCGTCGCTCAGCACGGTTGTCCTCCTCGCCTTGGCCGGCCTGGCGATCTTCTGGCCCCGGCCCCCTCCGCTGCACATTCCGCCGGGGGTGACGGAATTGATCGTTTTGGTGGACAACACGGAAGAACCGGCACGCCTCTGCCTGACGGATCCCACCGGCGCGTTTTGGCACCGTCTTTCGATCGCCAGCGGCAATGTGGATGTCTCCCCGAATGGCCAGCATCTTTGCTACCTCCTGGCGGAAGGTTCCAATTCGGCTTCGCTTTGGATCTGCCGCTCGGACGGCACCCGCAGGCGGCGCGTCCTGTCCGAAGCCCAGGAGCCCTATTGGCTCGACGACCGCACCTTGATCTACCAACCCCACGATCACTTGAGCCTCTGGGCCGTGGATGTTGAAACCAGGCAGACGCGCAAGATTTTTGACTGGACTGCGATCACGCCTCGCGGCCACGCGGGCGAACCACGGCTACCGCCTGACCGCAAACGCCTGCTCTGCAATCCGCAGAATGGCGCGCGTGCCCACACCGCCGACGTGTTCGTCTGCGACCTGGACGGCAAGAACGTGCGCGTCGTTTGGGAAGATGCTGAAGATCCGAACGATCCTGATTCGGGCGTCGCCGATCACTTTCTCATCTGGTTGGGCAATGACCGCGTGGCCTGGTGCCGTCACGCCCGCCCTGGCAATCGCGTCCCGGACATGGCTATCGTCACTTGCCGCGTTGGCCATGACCAACTTCGCCGCCTTCTACCGGGTCCGTGCGCTGCCACTCAGCCAGCCTTTGGATTCCGATGGCGACAGTCTCGACGACGTGAACGAATTGCAGCGCGGCACGAACCCGCTGAACCCCGACTCGGATGGCGACGGCTGGGACGACGGCGTGGAAGTCGCGGACGGCACCAACCCGTTGGATCCAAGTTCCCAACCGCGAATGACCTTTGCCTCGTCTCCGCCTGTGGCAGTCACCGTCCCAGAAACCCTGGCCGTTGCCGCTGGACTGGTGCTGGCCAACCCGTTGATCGAAGTGACGTTGCCCGCGTTGGAAGAACAGCCCCAGCCGCAACCAACCTGGGTGCTCGCTTCGCCTCCGGTCGAGATCGTTGCGCCCTCGCTGGGGGAGGTCAATCCATCGGCCAATGGTCTCACCATGGCCAATCCACCTGTGGAAGTGATCCTGTCTGCCTTGGAGGAAACCCAACCGCCAAGCTCGCAATGAACCCTCACTCGCCCACCAATTGAAGTCCTGATGCCGCCTTTGGATGAGGTTAACCCCTTCGCCAACGGTTTGCGTCTCGCCCAACCGCTTGTGGAGGTCTTCGCGCCGGCACCTGGCAGGTGGTGTTCGGCGCGGAAATGCGTTCTGGATGACTAATGCGCAGAAGGCGAGGAGGCCCACCCACGGGCAAGCCGGGCACCGACTGGGAAACCGTGAAACAGGAACTCGGCCTCCAATTTTGACCCGCCTTTTCAGAAGCGTTCTGAGCGCCAGTTAGCGCCGCCCACTGGCAACGGCAACAGGCAGCCGGCCGGCTCGCGGCGAGTGAGCTTGCGAAAGATGAAGCGCAGATCCGTTGCCGCTGGCCGCCCAAAGCCAGCGGCAGGCATGGGGCCGCAGTAATTCGGCGCATCTCAGTTTCTTGCAGGCTGGCTGACCGCCTCGCGGAGCGAGGCGATGCGGGTAGCCGTGGGCTTCAGCCCACGGAACCAAGTTCCGGGTAGTTTTGCGTCGCGGAGCGACGCCTGTAATCAAGGCGGTTCCGAATCAAGCGTCGCTCCGCGACGCAAGGGCTACCCATCGTCATCCGTGGGCTGAAGCCCACGGCTACCGTCAGTGCCTCGCTCCGCGAGGCAGCAAACCGCCCTGCAAGTGTTGAGATGCGCCCGCGGTAATTTAGCTGCGAAGATTCAGCTTGCGGCGTTTGGCGATCAGCGTATTGTCAGCTTGTCTCCGCCGGAAGCCGGGCGCTGCGTGGCGCTTGGGCCAAAGCCGGTGGAGGGTCGGCGAGAGAATCGCCGAGAGAGTAAAAGTAGAAACCGAACACATCCAATTCGCGCAGGAAGTCGCGCGCAGGAAACCAAAGCCATGGGAACCGCACAGTTCAGGAAACCGACAACGTGTCGCACCACCACCAACCTGCTTGCCGGCAGCCAACTCATCTGCATCCTTGCCGCAGCTTTGTTCGGGCCAAGCGCGGCATCGGCGCAGACCTTTGATGTGCCGTTCAGCTCGGTTACGCCCACGATTGACGGCTCCTTGGGCGCGGCAGAGTGGGCGGCAGCGAGTTCCAACTACATCTTCATGGTCCACAACAACGGCGTGACCAAGCATTCTGCTGTCGCTTGCTTCAAGCATGATGGCACTTGGCTCTATCTCGGCATCAACAGCGGCTTCAACAATGCGCCGCACTTGTACTGGGTGGTTCAATTCGATGGAAATAACAGCCATGCCAACGACGGCAACGCCTCGGAACCGCACATTGACATCAGTGTTGGCCATCCGGGACCAGGCCGACCAAGCTACTACAGCCGCTATGACGCCAACCTAGCGTCTGGGTCAATAGTCGTTGCTCTGCCAGCGGGCACGGCCAAGGCATCTGCTGGCAGCAACCCGGTCACATTTGAGTTCAAGATCAAGCTCGCCGAGTTGGGCGTCAGTCCTGGTGGGGTCGTTGGTTTCAAGTTCCAGCACGGAGACGACGGAAGCAATGGTTACGGGTATCCCCGCATGGATCCTCCGATGGCGGAATGGCCACATCTGCGAATACTACCCCGTTCCCTTACCGATGGCCTCGTCGCCTACTATCCCTTCGACGGCAGCGCCAACGATGCGAGCGGAAATGGGAACAATGGCACGGCGGTCAACGGACCATCATACTCCACCGATGCCAAAGGCGGCGCCTACAGTCTGAATCTTGACGGGGTGAACGACCGGATAGACGTGCCGGTAGCCGTGCTATACGGGAGGGTGGACCGGACCCTCAGCATGTGGATCAAGTCCACGGCGGCGAGCTGCACCTTCATTGGTGACAATCAATGGGGCGGTTGCTGCCCGGGCACCTACATGGGCATCACCGCGGACGGCAAGCTGCGCGGACACCACTTCAACTACACGGTTTACCAGGACATTCTGCTGACCAGCACCCGCCGGGTGGATGACGGTCAGTGGCACCATGTCGCGCTCTCTTTGTCTGGCACCGGCGGCGCAAGGCTCTTCGTGGACGGCATTCTCGAAGCCGCCAATTCCATCGCCGCGCAAGCCTACTCCGCGAATCACATGTCGATCGGCTGCCACAGCAGTGGCAACGCCCCGAACTACACCGAGTTTTATTCGGGTAAGATCGACGAAATCCGCATATACGGTCGTTCCCTTTCCGCCACTGAGGTTACGCAGCTTTACACGCTGGGCGGTGGGACCACCCCAAGCACTACACTCTCGGAAGTGCATGTGCAGACAAACGGCACTGCAATTCGCGTCTGGTACGCCATCGCCGGAGCCTTCCAGACGATTCCCGTGGCGACACTGATCTCGACCAACGACGGCCAGAGCTACAATTTGGCCGGGCCGTCCTCGTCAGCGGTTGCGCCGGGGAACGCCTGCTCCCTGGATTGGAACCCCGCCCCGCAACTGCCCAACCAGATCAATTCGCATGTCCGGGTCCGCGTGATCGCCGGCCCCGCCGTGGCCGAAACCCCGCAGCCCTTCACCGTGGACACGCGGAATCTGGGCACCGGGCCAACGGTGGTGAATGTGCGGTCCCGCTACGTGGACAACAGCCGCCACGTCTATTTCCTGAGCGGCATTGGCCTTACTGAGGAGTTCAATGCTGAGGTTGACTGGGGCACCAAGGCTCCGGGCTGTGTCATTTGGGCCGGGCCTTTTGGCTACGTGACGAACTGCCACAATGACATGAACCAAAACGGCTGGGTTTACAAAAACTCGTTCAACGTCGGCACTTGGCCGGTTGGCACGAATCTGACCGTCAAAGCGGTGGCACTGGATGGGACGGAAACGCCACCAGTTAAAGTGAACTTCGAGATCGTTGATTCACCGCCGGGTATCCCACTCGCGGTTTTGTACCCCGTGCCGCTTGCCAATGTGCTCAAGTACCAGGCTCCTGAGTTCTCCTTCCGCGTGTTAGACTCGGGCGTCAAAGAACCGATTGACAGTCGAGTGCCAGTTTTTGGTGGCACGAAACTCGGTTTCCTCACCGCAATCAAGGCGAGCGTGGAAGTGAACGGCGATGGGACTGCAAATGGGAACTTGTCAGTGGGCACCGGCTCAGAGTTGACGATCGGCCCGGTGGGAGTTGAGGCGTCGGTGTATGGCCAACCGGAGTATACCTATTCGCCCGAGAAGAGACAGTGGATACTCGCTGGCTACGTGGGGATTGACGTAGGAGCCAGTGTTTCCATCGGGCCAGCTTACGTGTGGTTCACACCTCCCGTTTTCTTCCGGCTGGATCTTGACATGGACAATTCCACCCGTCTTGGCATTGATGGTTGGGACGCCACCGGAGCGCCGAAGTTCAATGGCCAGTGGGAATTCAGTGCCCATGCCACTGGCGTCGCCGGCTGCGGAGCCTCCGGGATCGCGGCAGTCGAAGGGTATCTGGGAGGAGGGCCGACTTGGACGGTTCAGTATCCGCAACAACCCGCGCTCAAGGAACTTGGCTTGGAATTAAACGGAGGCGTGCGGGTAGTTCTGCTGTTTTACACTTGGGATGCAGGACTGCTCCATTACGAGTGGTGGTTTGTTAAAGACACGAACAACGCCGCGCTGGCCCGCTATTCTGCTGCCTTGGCGAACGCGCTGAATGCTCCAAACTCAAGCGAGTTCAAGTTGATGCCCCGCGACTACCTCGTCGCTTCAACTCCTTACTCGGCTTTTCTGCCTGCCAAGTCGCGCTCAGCGAAGTTCTGGGGCGACCCAGTTGTGGCCAAGATTCCCCTCCTGCTCCAGACGAACATCTTCCCCTATTCCGAGCCGGCGTTGGGCGTTTCCGGCACGAATCGGATTCTGTTGCTCGTCACCGACAACCCGGCGCGCTCGGATGAGAACCGGACGGAATTGGTTTGGTCCAAGTGGAATGGCAGCACCTGGGTCAATCCGACTTCGGTCTGGAACGACGCGACGGCGGACTTCGCCCCGGCGGTCAAGGTGTTCCCGGACGGCAAGGCGCTGGCGGTCTGGCAGAACGAGCGGGCGGTGTTGACGAATGGCGCGACGCTCGACACGGCGCTGGCGGGATTGGAGATCGCCGTGGGTTGGTTCAACCCGGCCAGCAATGCGTGGTCGTGTAGCAACCTGACGGACAACCTCACGCTGGACCAAGGCCCGAAGCTGGACGCGGGAGCCAACGGCAAGGCGCTGGTGACCTGGATCAGCAATCCCAGCAACAGCCCGCTTGGCTCGGTGAGCGAGCCGAACACCATCCGGTCGCGCTTCTGGGACGGCGCGGCGTGGCAGAATCCCGGCGACATCGCCACGAACGCCGGCATGTTGCTCTGGCACACGGTGGCCTTCAACGGCACGAACGGCGTCATGCTGGCGGCCTTGGACCTGGACGACGACCAGAGCAGCATTACCAATCAGGAGCTTTACGGCGCGACCTTCAACGGCACGAATTGGTCGGCCTTCACCCGGTTGACGACGAACAATGTTCAGGACACCAAGCCGCAGGCGGCCTTTGACAGCGCGGGGCATTTGCTGGTGGTCTGGTATCAGGACACCAATCTCGTGATGCACACGGGCGACTTGAACCTGTCGAGCCCGACGGTGATCGGCGCGGTGGGCGGCGCGTCTTCGGCGAAGGATTTCCGGCTCATCACCGGCCCGGCGGGCCAGGTGACGATGCTGTGGGAGGACGTGGCGGAAGACGGCACGGGGCCGGACCCGTTTGTGTTCAACTACGACTATGCCTTGAACAGTTGGAGCAAGCCGGTGCGGCTGCTGCAAAACACGAACCTGCTGGAGCGGTCGTTCGCGGGCGCCTACTCGGACGCCGGCTCGCTGCTGCTGGCCTACAACCAGGTCAACGTCCAGACGGACACAAACGGCGCGCCGATCTTCACGAACAACGCGGTGGATTTGATGTATCTGGATTACGCCATCGGCGGCGACCTAGCGGTGAGTCCCGGCAGTTTGCTACTCTCGACCAATAACCCGCAGCCGGGCCAGACGGTGCAAGTCTCGGTGCTGGTGCAGAACGCGGGTGAGAAGGCGGCGACAAACATTGCGGTGGCGTTCTACAGCGGCGGAACGCTCATCGGCGCGACACAGACGGTGGCGTTCCTGGCCGCCGGAGCGACGACAAACGTGACGGTGAACTGGACGATTCCGGTCGGGATTGCCCAGCAGGCAGTGTCGGTAAGAGTCTATCCAGACGGTTCATTCCAAGACCGGAACCCGGCGAACAATTCCGCGAGTCTGGTGGCATTGGCGCCGGACCTGACAATCTCGGAGATGTCGGTGATGAACAGCGCCAAGGACCGGCGGATGGTCAACGCGCGGGTGGTGAACCAAGGGAACTTTGCGTGCAACGCGCCGTTCCAAGTGACTTTCCGTCGCGGGTCAGCGGCTGGGCCGGTCATCGGAACTGTGCCGGTGGAGGCCATTCCGGCGAGCGGTCAATATGACGCCAACCTGGAGTGGAACCTGGTGGGAGTGACATTCACCAATGCCTACGAGACTGTCTATGCCGTGACGGATTCTGCGGGAGCCGTCGCGGAATCGGATCGCAGCAACAATACGAACTTCGTCCAAGTCGCGACGGTCTTCGACAGCGACGCCGACGGTCTGGCGGACGCCGATGAGCTTCGTTATGGGACGGGCGTGAATACTCCCGATAGCGATGGCGATGGCCTGCTGGACGGGGACGAGGTGTATCGGTATGGCACGAGTCCGCTGATAGCAGACTCCGACGGCGACGGCGTGAGGGACGGTGACGAAGTGCGGGCTGGCACTGATCCTCTGAGCAAGGATGATGTCTTTGCAGTCGTGAGAACAGACGCGACCAATGGCTTCTTGTTTGTCGAGTGGACAGCTAAGTCGAACAAGACCTACCAAGTCGTCAAGAGCTTGGAGTTACTGTCGTGGACGAACGCGCCGAGCGGCCTCGGAACCAACCAGCAAAGTTTGCGGACGGCCATCACGAATGGCCTGCTGGAATACAGCGAGCCAGTCGGGGCGACGAATGCGAGCGGGAAGGCGTTCTATCGGGTGAAGTTGGTGGAGTAACCCAGTGGCAGAACCGGCGAGGCGCGCGAGCGGAGCTTTGACCACGACCAACGGTGGCACGGTGAAAGTGTTTTACTCCGCCACCGGCGGCTTGACCAACACCGCCAACGTGACGGCGGGAAGGGTGTTCACAAAGCAGCAGTGAGACATGTTCCCGATGTGCAAGTCAGGTTTACCCCAGCTCCATTTCAGCCCGGCAGGGCGGAAGAGAGTAGCCCAGCGTTTCAACGCTGGGTTTGGGGCGGAGCGGGAGTTAAGTCCCGTGAGGGACGGCAGAAATCTGACTCTGCGCGGCGATTCTGTCGTCCCGTTCGGGACTTTTCGGCAGGGTGGCGCGTTGGTCCCAGCGTTGAAACGCTGGGCTATTCTCGTTCGCCCTGCCGGGCTGGAAACCGGCGTATGCAAAACCCGGATTGCGCCCCTTCAGTACGAACAGTGCGCCTGCATCCAACTCACATCCGGGTTGTTGGGACTGGCCACATTGAGCGGCAAGCCGATTTGGATCGGCGGACAAGTCCGCGCATCCCGCCATTTGTGAATTTCCGAGTGGCCATCCGCGAAGGCAAAGCCCGCCGCGCGGTTGTGATAGCTGGCCGGGAAATCTATGATCCTCGTTGCTGCTGGACTGGGATAGCCATCCATCTCGGTGACAAAGTAGCCATCATTGATACTGTCCTGGCGTTCGTCCAGAAACACGAACGTCATGGAGGGTCCAGGGCGGAGTATCTGCGTCAGCTTCCGATAGACGACTGAGTTCGGTGAGTTAAGCCCCCAGCCGCCCTTGTAGCCATTCCCCGGGGAATCGCCGTTGCCGCCGACCCAGTTACTCATGCTCACACTCCGTACCCGCGGAACGCGCTGGCCCGAGCCGTTGAGGCCGTAGGAGGTGTCCGCTGGACAACGCCAGATGCCCGCGGAGTTACCACAGTACTTCCAGAGCAAACTTTTGCGGACGGTGATATCGAGATTCCAATTATCGGGGGCGCTGGGATTGGCGTCCTCGAGGTTTCCCGGCACCCAGGCGTACGGTGCCGTCGCGGCGCCGGTGGCGTAGGCGAAGGGCAACTGGTCGAGATTGTCCTCCGTGTACAGACGCCAGGCTAACATGAGTTGGCGCGTGTTGTTCATGCAGCCGATGCCTTGGGTGCGAATCTTCGCCTTGGCGAGCACGGGCAGCAGCAGCCCGGCCAGGATGGCGATGATCGCAATCACTACCAGCAACTCGATCAGCGTAAAAGCATGACTCCTGACTAGGGGGGCGTTAGTGGTGGGTTTCATGTTTCTTTCTGTGCTATGAACTCCTGGTCAAAAGCGACCGGGAGAACATCCCGGTCGCTCGAATGACTCAGTTAGGAAGATTACAGCTTCACGCGGTAGAACTTCTGGGCGGCAAGGGACGACACCTTGTAATAGGGTGCCACGGCTCCGGGAACCGGCGTCCAGCCCGCTGGGTTATTGACGTCGCTGTTCTGTTGCAGCGTGCCAGCCTGCCAGATGATTTCCACATTTCCGCCGGTCTGCTGAACGAGCACGCGCACCGGGCCGTAAGTGTCGAAGCTGCGGCCGTAGGCGTGGCCGACGGCATAGATGCTCGCGGCTTCATACTGGTTCAGCACACGACGCCAGATGCCGATGTCATCAATATCCGCACTCCCATTTTCGGCATAGGAGCCGGTCGGATCCTGGCCGATGTTCATGGGCTGGTAGTTGTCCAGGTCGAGAACGGCGGCAAACGAACGGGTATCCACTAGCACGCCGTCGAGGTAAGTGACGCCGTCGCCGGTGCGGTCGAAGGTGTGGACCAAGCTGTGCCACCCACCGTCGTTGATCAGCGCCGGGCCGTAAAGGCCCACCCCCGGTCCGGTCGTGCCGGCGAGGTAATAGGACCAGGTTCCTGTGTTGTAGCCGGGCGCGAACGTGATGCCGGCATTGCCATACGATCTGATCGCTGTGCAAAGGAACGGCAGGTCGCCGGGGGTGTCGGTAAAACGCACCCAGTAGGCTACCGAGAAGTTCATGTTCGTGCTGAACGTGAGGTCCGCCGGCGTGTTGAGGGTGACGTAGTTGTAAATGCCGGCGGCGGTGTCCGTGCTGTAGTGAAGCGCCTTGGTTCCTATGGCACCGCCGACATAGGTGGGCAAGCCGATGGCGATGCCGTGGTTGCCACGACCGGAAGTGTCATCTGTGTTGTCCTCGAACTTCAGGTGCAGCACCAAGTCGTTGGTCAGGTTGGCGAACGTCGGCGGCGGCATGACTGTGACGGCGGCGGCGCTGGTGTTGGTCCACCCGGCACCGTTGGTGGCGTAAAGCACGTAGCTCCCAGAACTGGTGTAGTAGAGGTTGCTCAGCGTGAGGGTCGCGGAGGTCGCGCCGGGGACGCTGACGCCATTATTCTTCCATTGGTAAGTGAGCGGCAGGCTGCCCGTAACCCCCGCACTGAGGACGACGGTGCTGCCGACTACCATTGTGCTGGAAGCCGGCTGCTTCGTGACGATGGGCGGCGTGATCGTGCCGTAAGCGGCGATGGCGTACATCGCGGCGATGGTGTCGGCGGAGAGAGCCTTGTCATAGAGCACCACCTCGTCCAACGCCCCGTCGAAGATTTGTCCAGCCCACTGATTCTTGCCGATCCAGAAGGCGGAGGTGCCCTTGACCAACGCCGAGGCGTTCGCGGAACTGACCAACTGGCCGTTCAGGTAGAACTTAGCGCCGGCGGTTGCACCCGGGACAAATGTGACGGCCACCTGCTGCCAGACATTGGGCACTACCGCAGCGCCGACGCTGGTGTGATCCACAAGGCCCGGAGTGGTGAACCGCAGTTCGTTCCCTTCGGAGGTCAGCTTGAAGGCGTAGCTGGCGTTCTCGCCCGCAATAGCCCGGTCACCGGACAGGCCGTTGGGGTTCACCCACGCGGAAATCGTCAGCGGCCCAGCCAATCCGAGGCTGCCAGCCTCAATGTAGCTGTCGGTCCCGTTAAAACTGTAGCCGGTGTTGCCGGCTTCGAGTCCCGGGTAAAGCGGCGAGGCCGGGGCAGCGGTGCCTAGGGTGATGCTGTCGGTAACGGTCCCGTCATGGCCACCCTGGAAATCAAAGGCGGTAGCTCCGCTGCTCTCGTTGAGCCGCCAGTAGGCGAGTGGCTTGTTGGTGACGATGATTTCCTCGTAACTGCCGGCGACGGGCGTGACTAAGGCCAGGGTCGCAGACGAACTAACCAGCCCACCAGCGACGTTGGTGAGGCCCACAGAGTAGGCACCAGCTTGGGCGACGGCACAGTTGGTCACGATCAAAGTGGCATTTGTGGCCCCAGGCAGGTTCGTGCCGGCGTGCTTCCATCGGTAGGTGAAAGGCGTCGTGCCGCTGGCGGCAACGGATAACGAAGCCTGGCCGCCGACATACACGGAGCGAGAAACCGGCTGTTGGTCAATTGTGGGAGGGACCGCCGGATCAACCGCCAAGGTGACGATCAGGCTCGTAACCGCACCGAAGGCATTGGTGATCACGACTTCGTAATCTCCGGCGTCGCTCAATCCTGCCGAGGCCTTGGAATAGTTGAGCGTGGTTGCGCCCGGCAGGTTGGTGCCGGCGTGTCGCCATTGGTAGAACATAGGGAGGGCACCCGCGACGTCCGGGATGATGGTGAACGGAGTAGTGGTGTAGATCGTACCGGGCGGGTCAATCACCGGCGGGTCGGAGACCATGTACGGTGCCGCATTCGAGCCAATCGCGGTAAAATAGAGGCTCGCGATGCGCCCGGCGGTCAAGACTTTGTCAAAGACCGCCACCTCGTCAATCGCCCCGTCGAAGAACTGGTCGGCCCACTGATTCTTGCCAACCCAGAAGGCCGAGGTTCCCTTGACCAGCGCCGAGGCGTTCACGGAACTGACCAACTGGCCGTTCAGGTAGAACTTCGCGCCTTCGGTTGCACCCGGGACGAACGTGACGGCCACCTGTTGCCAGACATTGGGCACCACCGAGGCACCGATGCTGGTGTGGTCCAAAATGCCCGGAGTAGTGAACCTCAGCTCACTGCCGCCCAGCTTGAAGGTGTAGCTGGCGTTCTCGCCCGCAATGGCCCGATCGCCGGACAGACTGTTGGGGTTCACCCACGCGGAAATCGTCAGCGGCCCGGACAATCCGAGGCTGCCAGCCTGAACGTAGCTGTTTGTCCCGTCGAAGGAGACGGCCCGGTTATTGACCTCAAGACCTGGAAAGGAGACACCGGAGGGGCCGGCGCTGTTCGTGGCCCCGTCGTGATATTGCCCGTTGGCGGTGGCCGCGAGGCTGCCGGAGTTAGTCGCCACCGGGAATACTTTCAGCGGCTCGTTCAAGCGCCAATAGCCTGCCGGGGCGGCCCCCAGGATCTGCGTGGCATAGCCCACGGCATTGGTAGTCCGTGCCGCGAAGTGCGCCGCGATCTGACTGGCACTCAAGGCGGCGCTATAGAACGCTACTTCATCCACCGTGCCATCAAAGGTGCGGCCGGGCAACGAGGTTGCGCCGATGCAGAACGGCGCGTTGGTGTTGGCCTCGTAGTTCCCCGTCCCGGTGGCCACCTGAACGCCGTCCACAAAAAGAGTCATCGTCCCAGCGGGGGCGGTGGTCGGGGTGAAAACGCCTACCACATGCTGCCACTGATTGGAAACGATCACGCCGCCATTGATCAGCGAAGCCGTGGTGGTGCTGCTCACGCCGACGCGGAACTGCCAGGTGGCTCCGTTCTGGTAGAACAAGTAGCCGATCCGGCCCGTGATGAAACTCATGGAGTTGACCGGCGAAAGCAGGGCCGCCGTGTCATTGCTGGGCTTGGCCCAGAACTCGAGGCTGAACGCCCCGCCGGGGTTCAGCGCCGCATTATTCGGAACGCGCATCGCGCCGAAGTAAGCTGTGCCCAAGGTTGGGTTGTTAAAGGCGACAGCCGTGTCGCCAGCGATGGCCCCGGCCACTGGCCGGGTATAGTTGTCATAGTAACGTCCGTTACCGGCGGGGCCGATCGCTCCCCGATTCGTCGCCACATCGTAAGCTGGGGTCGTGACATTCTCGTTGAACCGCCAGTATGTGAGCGGTTGCTGGGCCAGCACCTCCGCCGGGTAATCCGCCCGTGTGATCTGAACTGATCCGGCAGCCAACGCGGCAGCACCAGTTAGGTTGAGCACTCTCCGCAGTGTGTTCGTTTTCATGTTTGTGTTGGTCTTTTTCGAATTTTCCGTCCGCGCCGCCCGCCGCCGACATGGTAACGGGCGGAACATGCTGAAAAATGTATCTGGGCCGGCCCGTGAGTCAAATACTAAATTCGTGGGATAGCCCCGATGGCCACGGATCCCCGCGAATAACTCAGAGCGTGTTTGAAAAGTCGCCCCGCGGTAGGGCGAGGCTCTGCCGAGCTTCGATGGCAGCGGCAAAGCGATCCTGCCGAACGGCTCGGCAGTAGCCTTGCCCTACCGCTGACGACTTTTCAAACACGCTCTCAGTCTGTCGCGCTGCCGCTTCCATACCCTCAGCGCTCCCACATCGGCGAACTCTGGCAACTGGACGCTTCGCCCTATCGCTGGTTTTCCCACCGGGCGCTGGACTTCCCAGTGCTCAATAGGCTCGCCTATGGCAGCCGCGGGTTGGTCGGCTCCAAACCTAGCTTCTGCGCCAGACTTAGTTTCCAGGCGGCCCCCAGTGCCGGCAGCGTGTGCCCGGTAAGTTGTGTCCATGACTGCTCGTTGTAAGTGCCCTCGCGGATGATCGCGTTCAGCTTGGGGACGAATGCCTGATCGTAGTTTTCGCTGACCCAGTTCAGGAAATTAGCCGTCACTCGGTAACTGTCGTCATAGCGGGCGCGGGCCAGTCTTGGCCGCGTGATGTCGGCACCGTGGGACTGCGGTTCATAATGGTACCAGCGGATGTAGTCCGTCAGCCCCTCCGTCAGCCAGCCCGGGATAAGGGTGGCGTCAGGATGGTCACGCCGCCGGCCGCCGTATTGCTGCACCACATGCACCATCTCATGCACCACTGAACCGACCGCCTCCCCTTGTAGGTTCTCCCGAAACCATTTCGCCGCCACCCGGATACGCGTTCCTGAAGTGTCGGCCACGCCGGCCATGTCGCGCTTGAACACAATGCTGAAATTGGTCGGCGCGGCAAATCCGGCGCTGGGCAGCATCGCGACCAGCTTCGGATACCATTCCTGCACCACTGGCACCAAGTGTTGGTCCACAGCCTCCGTCAAATCGGGCACCTCCGACGTGTCGAGACGGATCCAATACCGGCCGCCGCCCGCCTCAATGATCTTCTTTCCCGCCGCCACCGCCGGCGCTTCCACCGTCACGGGTGCATCACGATCTACGACATCAATCTCGCCGTAAAACGTATTGCCGAACGCATCGGCATCCTCGGTGCGATGAATGTCGAACAAGAGATAGCGATACTCGCCAAGGGTGCCGTCCGTATCGGATACGCTCACGGCATACTGCCCGCCGGGGGCGACGCTCGGCGGCCGCGTATCCACCTTGGCGATGCGCTTCCAACCGCATAACTCCGGGTCGGTCCCTTGCTTTGGCTGCGCCTTGAAACTCGCGGCCAGCCCGTCACTGGCGAAAAGGACATAGACCTGCGGCCCGCGCTCGCCTGCATGCCACGAATACGTGTTCACCCGCTGAATGTGGATCGCGCGCCCCAGATCCAGCAGGATTCGCCCGCCATCCGTGCCGGCGCTAAAGAAGAAACCCTCGCCCGGCTGATCCTCTTCCGTGGGAACTCGGCCATCGTGCAGCACCGCCAACCCGCCGCCGTTCCGATCCTGGACGCCCTCCACCAACGTAAAGATGGTTGCCGCCGCCGCGTCGCCGCGCAAGGGTGCCGGCACACTCTTGAACTGAAATTCAGCGTTCGCGTGCTCGTTGGCGTTGTGCTCGGTGGCGACGTTGACGGCGGCCGCCACAGAGAACACGGAGACCGCGCCAACCAAGGCCCCGCAGGCAAGGAGTTCGAGAGACTTCATAAAACATTCGGATGATTTGTTGGCCGGCAAGGTGCCCGGCAGAGTGTCCCGAAGTAAAGAGTTATCCCGTTCCTACGGGCAGTTTGTCCCTGTCATCATAACTCGCCGGGATTCAGGCCTTTGACAGCGCGCGATCAGGGTCGAGACCTCCTCGTGTCTTACCTCGACTGACTCTCCGCCGCTTTTCTGAGTTACGAACGACTGTTGTCAATCTAAGAGCGTGTTTGAAAAGTCGCCCAGCGGTAGGGCGAGGCTCCTGCCGAGCTTCGAAGGCAGCGGGCGCGCGCTGGTTCCGAAAGGCTCGGCCGGAGTCTCGCCCTACCGCAGGGCGACTTTTCAAACACGCTCTAAGTTGATTAGCACGCCCTGTCTTTCGCGCACAATCCCGACGCGCTGGCCCAACTGGGCTGGGCACTCAAGTTCTACGACCTCAACTCTCCTTTTTACCAATCGCCAGAAATGCAACTGTCTTAGTTTGCTAACTACAGAAAATTCCAGCTTGGAAAACTAAACGACACGCCGCGTGATGTGCATTGTCAGCCCTGCCAGCCTGTGTATAGTTCTCCCGCCATGCCGGTAGAAAACCGTATCATCAAGGTACTGAAGCGCAATCGGGCTCTCGTCAGCTTCGACGAAGTTCGGATCCGCAACGCTATACTCCGGGCCGCCGAGTCTATCGGCGGTTTCCGGCAGGATTACTGCCCGGATATTAACGGCCGTATCTTCGACGCCTGCGGCACCGAGGAAAGCGTCGCCGCGTTTCTCGCGGAAGCGGTGGTCGTTTGCCTGAACGCCAATCCCCACCACCTGATCTCGAATTTCCCGCCGCCGATCGAACTCATTCAGGATGAGGTGCTGCACGCGCTGCGGAGTTATGGTTTCCAGAACACCGCCGACGCCTACGCCTGCTACCGCTGGGGCCGCCACTGGCTGCGCGAAGGCGCGCTGCGGCCCGATCAGTTCGCCGGCAACGGCTTTCCCACAGAGCGCATGGCCGACTCTCTGGCGTGGAATCGCGCCCGGGGTTGCGACACCGTGGCGGGGTTGAATGAGATAGTCCGTAGCGGGCGGTTGAAAGCTTTGGTTGACGATTCAATTGCCCGCTACGAAAGCGCCTTGGACGAGGCGGCGCAGGCGTTTGTCGCCCGCCTCAACGCCGGGGACCGCATCCGCATGTTATGGGTTAGCGGGCCGAGTTCCTCCGGCAAGACCACCACGACTGTCAAACTTACCCAGCGCCTGCAGCGCCACGGGCTGCGCTTCCTGATGCTCAATCTCGACGACTATTTCTGGTCACTTATCGAGCATCCCACCGACTGGATCAACGACCGTAACTTTGAGACGCCCGAGGCCCTCGACATCCAGATGCTCAACCACCACCTAAAGGAGTTGCTCGATGGCCGCGCGATCCAGAAACCGGTTTACAGTTTCAAGGAAGGCCGCCGGATCGGCACTAAGACAGTGCGTCTCGAACCCGACCAGGTTTTGCTCCTCGACTGTCTGCACGGGTTCTACCCTCCCATCTCCGAAGGCTTGGATACTTCGACACAGTTCCGGCTCTACATCGAGACACTGAACATGGTCCACGAAGGTGATGGCAGCTCGCAACGGCTGACGCGCTTCACCGACTTGCGCCTGATCCGCCGTATCCTGCGCGACGCCAAGCACCGCAATCACTCTCCGCTTCTCACGCTCCTGCACTGGCATTACGTCCGGGCCGGCGAACTGTTCAGCATCATTCCACTACGCGGCCTCGCCGACTGTTTCATCAATGGCGGTTCCGCCTTCGACCTGGCGGTTCTGAAGCCATTCTACGAAGGTGCTGCCAGCCATTTGCCTAAGTCCGAAGACGTCGCCGCCTACCCCGGTTTTCTCGACGCCCGCATCCGCTACGAACGCATCCGACCGTTGCTACAATCTGTCACCGGCATCAGCCTGGCCGAGGTGGCGTCCTCCGAACTTATCCCCAGTGACGCGGTCATCCGCGAGTTCATCGGCGGCAGCACGATCAAAATTCCGCACAACGAATAGGCCACTCCTACAGCCGCCTTTTTGCTGTTGACGGGCCGGCGTGCGGTTTGCATATTCCGTCAGCGACTCTTGCAGCCGTCCGGGCGTTTCCGGCGGCGGTCGTTGCGCTTGGACGCGGTCGCGTTTGAGCGTGTCACAGATTCTTCTCTAATAACCCTATGATGCGAAAACTCATGGCCGTTTCGCTCGCGCTGCTTTTTTTCGGATGCACTCACGCATTCGCGCCAGATTTGCAGCCACAACCATCGAGCCTATACCGAGACGATCTCAGGGTCTGGGCAAATGGGAGCGTTACTTTTACGTTTGGTGAGATTGGTAAATTTACGATTCACCGCGATCGGGTTCCCGAACTCAAAGAACTTATCCTCAAGGCCGACAAATGGGCGGAAATCGCCAAGAAGGAAAAACCGTGCGAATTCGAGAAGGATTTAGGTAGCATCGGCACTGTGAGTTTTCGATTTTGCGATCGTGGGTTGGGTGGGTTGTGTGATATCCGTGTTAATGGGGTTAATTGGCCATATTCTGTATTTCACAGTCTCCTGCCCAGACTCGATCGTATCCCGGAGATGGAAGCTGATCTCAAGCGCCTGGACGCTGCCTTCAAATGATAGCGCCTCCAGATAGACTGTCGGTCAGTTCATCTCGTCGTTGACCCGCGCGAGGGGCGGCTGGACGAGAGCGCCGTAGGCGCGGCAACTCTGTAGCCGGCAATGCAAACCATCCTCAAGCTCCGTTCAGGAGCGGCATCGCTCCGAGTATTCCGCGCCTCCGGGGCTGGTTTGTCTTCTTGGGGCGCAAGGCTACAGATATGCCGCGCCTGCGGCGCTCGCTGGTCCGCCGGATAATCGGCTGGTTCAGATAATTTGCCAGCGACTCTTGCAGTTGACCAGGCGTTCTGTCTGGTTTATTCGCGGGTGTTCCGACAAAGTCACCGCCGTGAATTCTCTCGTCAAACCAGCCCGGCTTCGGCCCGGCCAGACAATCGGCCTGTGCTGTCCAGCCAGCGCCCCGCCTGATCCGCAGGCGATTGATCGCGCCGTCGCCACGATTGAGAATCTGGGTTTCAAGGCCCGGCTTGCGCCGCGCGCCCGTCGCCGTCTCGGCTTCCTCGCCGGGAGCGACCGCGACCGCTCCAGCGACCTCATGCGGCTGTTTCTGGACCGGAAGGTGGAGGCGGTCTTCTGCATTCGCGGCGGCTACGGCGTGACCCGCATCCTGCACTTGCTCGATTACAATGCCATCCGCCAGCATCGGAAGATACTCATCGGCTACAGCGACATCACCGCCCTGCACTGCGCCCTGGCGAAGCGAGCGGGGCTGATTTCCTTCCACGGCCCCATGCTGAACTCCGAGCTGTCACGCCCCGATGTCCCCGCCTTCACCACGCAGAGCCTCTGGCGGGTGCTGATGAAAGCTGAGCCAGCCGGCAGCATCATCAGCGGTCTGACGCCCGAACAGACCAGCGCTAAGGCGATTAGCGGCGGCGTGGTCGAGGGGCGGCTGGTAGGGGGAAATCTCTCGGTTCTCTGCGCACTGATCGGGACGCCGTGGATGCCTGATTTGCGGGGCCGGATACTGTTTCTGGAAGACTTGGAAGAAGCGCCCTACCGCATTGACCGTATGCTGACTCATTTGCTGAACGCGGGGTTACTCCAGAAAGTCGCCGGCATCGCGGTGGGCGTGATGCGAAACTGCCTGGATCCGAAGCGCGCCGAGTTCACGGAGTTCCGGCAGACGGTGGACGATGTGTTGGTGGAACGACTGCGGCCGCTGGGCAAGCCCGTAGTCAGTGGCCTGCCGTTTGGTCACGTCGCCCTGAATGCGACACTGCCCGTCGGTGTCCACGCCCGGCTCGACGGGATCAAGTGCGACCTAGTGATCTGCGAAACGGCGGTGCGGTAGGAGGTGTGAAGCGTGAGGCGTGAAGGTTGAACCACCGCCGCCGATAGCTCTTCCTCCTTCGACCTTCCTCCTTCACGTTTCACGCCTCACCCCTCACGTTTCACGCTTCACGCTTCCTCCTTTCCCCCTGCCGCTTCAGTAACTCGTACTGTTGAGCTTCACCTTACCCCGGAAAATCCAGTAGATGCTGATTGTATAGGCGATCACGATGGGCACGCCGGTGATGGCGATGACAAGCATGATGCCGAGCGTCTTCTGAGAGGAAGCGCCGTTGACGACGTTTAGACTGTTGGCGAGTTCGGGGTTACTCAGGACTAGGTTGGGATACATCTCCAGGCCGAAGAGTGTCATCAGGGCGACCATGGCCAGACAGGAGGAAACAAAGGCCCGCCAGTCCCGGCCCAGATGGATTTCCCGGGGAATGTTCGCGATGGCCAGCATGTTGAGCAGTGCGATGCTGAAGAGCCAGGGATTGTCCCGTACCCGCGCCGCCATGTGCGGCACATAGAGCAGCGTGGCCATCGTCGTCACCGCGTAGCAGATGATGAAGAAGATGATACAGTTCTTGATCCAATCTCGGAGTTTGTCATGGAGCGGCCCATCAATCTTCATTAGTGCATAGATGGCACCGTGCATCGTAAATAGCGCCACCGTCGTGACGCCGAGCAGCAGCGGGTAAGGGCGCAAGAGAGTCCAGAAATCGCCGGCGTATTCGTGCCGGGCATCGAGCGGGATGCCCCAGGCGATGTTGCCCATCGCCACGCCAATCAACAGGCTGGAGACGAGGCTGCCCGCGGCGAAGCCGACATCCCACAACCGCCGCCACCAGAGCATCGGTTGTTTGCTGCGGAACTCGATGGCTACGGCGCGGAAGATCAGCGCCACCAGCAGCAACACGAACGCCAGGTAGAAGCCGGAGAAGACCGTGGCGTAAACCTCCGGGAACGCCGCGAACAGCGCCCCGCCGCCAGTCACGAGCCACACTTCGTTGCCGTCCCACACGGGGCCGATGGCGTTGAGCATGAGACGCCGTTCCTCGTCGGTCTTAGTGAAGAGATGCAGCACGCCGACGCCGAGATCGAAGCCGTCCAGCATCGCGTAACCGGTGAAGAGCACGCCTACGAGGACGAACCAGACAGTGTTGAGATCAAGTGATCCGAAGTTCATGAGTTCTCCCGGTTTGGCAGCGCCAGCTTGCCCGACGGCGTCAAGTCGGCCGAGTCCGGGCCATGTTGAATCTTGTCGTTGAGTAGATACAGGAACACCGCAAAGAGCAGCAGATACACCACGGTGAACAGTATGATCGAGCTAAGGACGGTGTTGGCCTGCACCACCTTCGACAGTCCTTCGGACGTGCGCAGCAGGTGGTAAACGATCCACGGTTGACGCCCTACTTCCGCCGCGAACCAACCCGCCTGATTGCCGATCTCCGGTCCCACGACCGACAACACCAGCACCCACAGCAGCCAGCGTTTCTCAAACAGCGACCCGCGCCAAAAGTAGAGAAAACCCAGCGCCGCCACCGCCACCAGGCCGAAGCCGACCGCGACCATGATATGAAAGAACTGGAAACTCAGATTCACCGGCGGCCGGTCGGCGGGCTTGAACTCGCTCAGTCCGGTCACCGGGGCGCTCACGTCGCCGTGGGCCAGCCAACTAAGCATCCCAGGGATGGCGACACCTGTAACCTTTTCGCTGCGGTCATCCACCCAGCCGAACAGATTGAGCGGTGCATGAGTCGTGGTGGCGTAAAGTCCCTCGAACGCTGCGAGCTTCTCCGGTTGATTCTTGGCCACTCCCACCGCGCTGTCGTGGCCGCTCACGACCTGTAGCACCGAAGCCACCAGCGCGACCGAGAGTCCGACCCGCAGCGACGACCGGGCAAACTCACGGTGCAAGCCTTTCAGTAGGTACCACGCGCTCACGCTGACGACGAGAAACGCGCCGGCCTGCCAGGCACCGCACAGCACATGGAAGAGTCGGTCCATAGAGGAGGGATTGAACACCACCGCCCAGAAGTCCGTGATCTCGGCGCGGGCCTTCATGCCTTCGCCGACGATGTGAAAGCCCGCCGGCGTCTGCATCCATGAGTTCGCCACGACGATCCAGACCGCGCTGAAGTGCGCGCCCAGGCAGACCATGCAGGTGGCGAAGAAGTGCATCTTCCGCCCCACCTTGTCCCAGCCGAAGAGCAACACCGCGAGAAAGCCCGACTCCAGGAAGAAAGCGAAGATGCCCTCCGCCGCCAGCGCGCTGCCAAAGATGTCGCCGACATAGCGGGAATAAGTCGCCCAGTTAGTTCCGAACTCGAACTCCAGCACGATGCCCGTGGCCACGCCGATGGCGAAGGTGAGCGCGAACACCTTGGTCCAGAACCGCGCCATCTGGTGATAGATCGGCCGGTTCGTCTTGAGCCACAGACCCTCCACGAGAACCAAGATGACGCCCAACCCGATGCTCAGCACCGGGTACAGGTAGTGAAACGCCGTGGTCAGCGCAAATTGGATACGAGAAAGGATCAACACGTCCATATCGTCGCCGGAAAAGTATCAGAGTGCGGGGTGCCGGGTCAAGGAATTCCGCCGAAAATCGGTGGTTCTCATTATGGCCCGGTCAACCTCCGCCGGGTGACAGAGCTATAATGAGAATTGCGAAGATTTCTGCTGGACGGAGGCTGAACCGGAAGCTAGGTTGCCTGCGGTCGAATCCGGTGGTTGGGCGTTCGCGGCGAAATGAAGTGAACTGAGCACCGGCCAGAGAATTCAGGTTGAGTGTTCAGCCCTACAACCGATAAGTCCGGCGCACCCAGAACCAGCTAAAAGTTGCATCTATGAAATCAAGACTAAATTCAGCCACGCGGGGCTTTACTTTGATCGAGCTACTCGTAGTGATCGCCATCATCGCCATCCTGGCCGGCCTGCTCCTGCCGGCGTTGGCCCGGGCCAAGGAAAAAGCCCTGGCGATCAGTTGCATGTCCAATTCCAAGCAGATGGCCTTGGCTTTACTCCTTTATGTGGATGACAACCGTGGGAGCTTCCCCCCCAATGGCAACGGGGGCATGGGATCCAAGGGGTGGGTGGACGGCTGGCTCACCTGGGGCACCGACACGGACAACACTAACATCGTCAATCTTAAGACCTCCAAGCTCGGTCCTTACACGACGGGTCCGGTGGATCTCTATCGTTGTCCGGCCGACAAGAACCTGAGTCAGCCGCAGCGCGCCGCGCGCTGGACCGAGCGCGTCCGAAGCCGGTCCATGAACGGCTTCATCGAAGGCGGCTTGTATAAAGACCCCTCGGGAGGCTCGACCTGGTACAGCGGCTATTGCCGGTATGACAAGCAGTCGGATGTTGTGCGCCCGACGCCGTCCGATCTGTGGGCGTTCGGCGACGAACATCCCGACAGTATCAACGACGGCTGGCAGATTACCGATGTGTTGAACAACAGTCACTTTGTTGATCTGCCCGCCAGCTACCACGGCCGCGCGGGCGGTTTCGCCTTCACCGACGGACACGCGGAGATCCACAAATGGAGGGAAGCCAGCACCTTGGTCAAGGTGACCTACGTCCAGTACAACGACTTCCCGACCAGGGGGCAATTGCGCGACGTCAACTGGATGATCGAGCACAGCAGCGCCAAGCGCTAAACGGAGAAACCACCCTTCCATTGACGCCGGCTGGTCAGCGGTGGGCAGCGGCACCAAGGCCTGCAGAGATGGCGGTCAGGGGGTATTCCGGCCCGATCTAAGAGCGTGTATGGAAACGCCTGGCGTGGTAGGGCGAGGCTTCTGCCGAGCCGTCCGATAGGATCATTGCCGCTGTCGTTGAGGCTCGGCAGAAGCCTC
>CAINDV010000601.1 GCA_903847485.1 uncultured Verrucomicrobiota bacterium | reverse complement strand
CCCTCGGTCGCTTCATCTGCGTGACTGGCGTGAGCGGTTCCGGCAAGAGCACGCTCGTCCGCGAATGCCTGCTCCCGGCCCTCCAATCCGCACTCGCGGCCAACAAGAGCGCCCGCCCGGGCCGCGTCGGAGCGCCGGCCTCCGGCCCGGCGCGAACTGATCAGAAGCCAGGGCACGAACCCGCCGGGCCCGAGGCCGGCGCTCCAAAAACTTCGGGATGCGCCCCCGCTTCATCCTGCATCCTTCAACCTTCATCCTTGCCCATCGCCGCCGTCTATGAGGTGGACCAGTCGCCCATCGGACGCACGCCGCGTTCGACACCGGCGACCTACGTGGGCTTCTTCGACGACATCCGGGCGCTGTTCGCCCAAGTGCCGGAGGCGCGGTTGCGCGGCTACGGGCCGGGACGATTTTCTTTCAACAGCCCGGCGGGCCGCTGCACCGGATGCGACGGCGCGGGCCAGGTGAAGTTGGAAATGAACTTCCTTCCGCCGGCCTTCGTGCGCTGCGAGGTTTGTAGCGGACTGCGCTTTGTGCCGGAGACGCTCGACATCCGGTATGGCGGCAAGAACATCGCCGAAGTGCTGGACCTCTCGGTGGAGGCCGCGCTGGAATTTTTCGCGCCGCACCGGAAAATCCGCCGCGCCCTCCAGGCGTTGCACGACACCGGGCTGGATTACGTCAAGCTCGGCCAGACCAGTCCGACGCTCAGCGGCGGCGAGGCGCAGCGCGTGAAGCTCGTGACGCATCTGCTCAGCGGCTTGAACCCTAGCCAGGAAATGGAAATGGCTTTGCGAAGTGGAGCCGGCTTCCCGCCGGTCACCCCGCAGCTCTCCGATCGAAAAAGAACTTCCGCGTTGTTGAAAGCCCAACCGGACAGGCAGGATGCCTGTCCCACTACCTCCGGCCCCGCCGAGCGCCAGCCCAAGCACAATCTTTTCATCCTCGAAGAGCCGACCATCGGCCTGCACATCGCCGACGTGCGCCGCTTGGTGGAAGTCATCCAGCGTCTGGTGGACGCCGGCCACACCGTCATCGTCATCGAGCACAACCTCGATCTCATCGCCGAGGCGGACTGGGTGATTGACCTCGGTCCCGAAGGCGGCGAAGCCGGCGGGCGCATCATCGCCGAGGGCACGCCAGAGCAGATCGCGCGTCACCCGGACTCGCACACCGGCCGTTTCCTGAAGGCGGTTTTCCGGTAGGGCTTCCGCCACACTTCAAGCGCCAGCGTGAGGCTCAGACTCTCCGTCGTGGCGTGACGCCTGCCGCTGGGGATCAAACGCCACTGGCACTCAAAAGCCTCCGGTGGGACGAGTGCTGGGACGCGCTCCACGATTCCCACCACCTCAAAATCCGCTTGGCCGCCTGAACCCCAGGTTGCTCTGCGGTCACACACCTAGAATTGCTGGGCGGCACAACGTCCGCTTGAACTGTCCCCGGTGTGTCTGTTAAACTCACGTCCTTTGCTGCAAGCCATAACATCCGTGAACCGCAACCGCATGACCGTGAGCAACGTCCTTTCGCTGAAAATGCTTCGCCGGAGCCAGGCCGCCCTGTGCCTGGTTCTGCTGGCCTTCGGCGCGGGCTGTGCCAGCAACCAGACGACTGCCCCCAAGGAATACTCCTTCTTCCCGCCCGCTCCGGACGAACCGCGCATCCAATACCTGATGAGCTTCGGATCCGAAGCCGACCTCGGCGGTCGCGGCAAGTTTGGCTCGTTCATCGTGGGCCGCGAAAAACTCCACCGCCCCATCTGGAAGCCCTACGGTGTCACGGCCACGCCCGGCAAGCTCTACGTCGTGGACACCATGCCCCGCAACATCTCCATCACGGACCTGACCAAAGGGAAGCTTCGTTACCTGCGGCCAGCCGGCAATGGGGCGATGCAAATGCCCATCAACGTCGCGGTCGCCCAGGACGGCACCACTTATGTGACCGACACCAAGCGTGGCCAAGTCATCATTTACAACGCCGCTGGCAGCTACCTCGGCGTGCTCGGCACACATGGCAAGGACAAGCCCTGCGGAATTGCCGTGGACAACGACCGGATTTATGTCACCGACCTGACCAATCACTGTGCCCGTATTTACAGCCAGGCCACGCGGGAACTCCTGCTTACCCTGCCCACCGACCCCGCCAACGACGAGTCCCGGCTTTACCAACCTACTAACATCGCCGTGGATAGCACCGGCCGCATTTATGTGTCTGACACCGGCGGGTTCGCCGTCCAAGTGTATGACGCCCAAGGCAAGCACCTGCGCAAGATCGGTGATCTCGGCCTGTCGCCCGGCAAATTCGCCCTGCCCAAAGGCATCGGCGTAGATCGGGAACAGCGCCTGTACGTTGCCGATGCTTCTACGGGGGTTATTCAGCTTTTTGACAGCGAAGGTCGCCTGCTGATGTTCTTCGGCAGCCCGAACGGAGACCAGGCCGGCGGCACTTACCTTCCCGCAGGGTTAGCGGTGGATTACGACAATGTCAGCCGTTACTCACGCTACGTCGCGCCGGGGCAGGAGATCGAATACCTGATCTATGTGACCAACCAAGCCGGCCCTAACAAGGTAAGTGTCTACGGCTTCCTTAAGCAGAAGTAAGTCACCATTCTTGCCACGCAACTAAGTGAAGTTCCCCGACGAAAACCAGCCGGTCGCGCCCAGCCTCAGAACTCCTGAGCCGCGGAAACTGGGCGATCCCGGCGAATCCCCCTCACTCGCCCTGGCGGGCACACTCTCTCCGTCGCACGGGGAGGGGGATGGGGTGAGTAGTTCCGCCCCAATTCGTAACTATGCAGGCAAACGACCATCCAATGAACCGCAGAGACGCAAAGGACGCAGAGAAGACAGCGCTGGGGCGGCTGGTTCTTGTTCACTGAAGGGTGCCTTGTGGGCGGGATTGCCAGCAGCCGTTTCCCTCTGCGTTCATCGCATCTCTGCGGTTTTCTTGGCGGTTACAACTGCATGGTTACGGCTAAGCCTAGTCTTCGGGTTGACGGCCGTCCTCGCCTTCCTCGTCGGCTGCAACACTCAGAAGAATTACAAGCTGCTCTCGTTCTTCCTCGACGGAGTTCCGGATCCTGCCGCCACTAATCGCCCGTCCTCCCCGACCGAGCAAGACCTTCGCGTGCTGTCTAACACTAATCCGGTGCCGACGACCTTTCCCGGCGCCAACCTTCCTAAGTTCGTCAAGCACCCGCCTTACGACGCTGGCACCTGCACGGACTGCCACAAGTCCAGGTTTTCCGCGCAGATGAAAGGCCCGCTGAATGATGTCTGCTTCGCCTGTCACGACGATTTCCTGACCGGCACTAAAGTCCAGCACCAGCCGGCCACTTACATCGGGTCGCTGTCAGGCCCGGACGCCGCCAAGACGGCCAAGGGTTGTGCCGAGTGCCACAATCCGCACGGCTCCCCGTTCAAAAACATGTTGCTCGTGGAAGGCCAACCACTGTGCTGGAAATGTCACGACGACTTCCTGCAAGCCGCCAAGTTCAAGCATCCGCCCGTCGCTACCAATAACTGCATCAACTGTCATCAACCCCACGCTTCCAAGTTCCCCAGTCTCCTCACTAAGTCGTTGAAAGATACCTGCCTGGAATGTCACAAGACCCTGACCGCTGAGCGGAAAGTCATCCACCCACCCGCCGCCGAGGCCGATTGCACCGCCTGCCACAACCCGCACGCCGCCGATAACAAGGGATTGCTCAAGAAACCGGCCGGCCCGCTCTGCTGGGATTGCCACGATGATTTTCGCAAAGGCACCAAGTCCGTCCACCAACCCGTGGACTCCGGCGAGTGTATCTCCTGCCACGCTCCACACGCCTCAGACAACAAGTCATTGCTCGTGAAAACCGGCGTCAGCCTCTGCTGGGAGTGCCACGACAACTTCCTCACGAACGCCACCGCCAAGGTCAAACACTCGCCCGCCGAGGCCGGCGACTGCGCCTCCTGTCACAAACCCCATGCCTCCGCCAACCCCAAGCTGCTCACTAAGCCCGGCGCGTCGCTCTGCTGGGAATGTCACGACAACTTCCTTACGAACGCCACCGCCAAGGTCAAGCATCAGCCCGCTGAGAATGGCGAATGCACCGCCTGCCATAACCCGCACGCCTCCGAGCGCAAGGGTCTCATCGCCAAGCCGGGCGCTGGCGTGTGCTGGAGTTGCCACGATGATTTCAGCAAAGGCGCTAAGTCTGTCCACCAACCTGTTAGTTCTGGCGAGTGTGCTTCCTGCCACTCGCCGCACACTTCGACTAACAAAGCCTTGCTTGTAAAAACCGGCGTCAACCTCTGCTGGGAGTGCCATGACAACTTCCTCACGAACGCCACCGCCAAGGTCAAACACTCGCCCGCCGAGGCCGGCGACTGCGCCTCTTGCCATAAACCCCACGCCTCCGCTAACACTAAGCTGCTAACCAAGCCCGGTGCCGCCCTCTGCTGGGAGTGTCACGACAACTTCCTCACGAACGCCACCGTCAAGGTCAAGCATCAGCCGGCGGAAAATGGCGAATGCACCGCCTGCCATAACCCCCACGCCGCCAACCGCAAAGGACTCATCACAAAGCCGGGCGCAAGCCTGTGCTGGAGTTGCCACGACGACTTTCTCAAGGACGCCAAGGTCAAACACCAGCCTGCCGCCGACGGTGACTGCGGTGCGTGCCACCAGCCCCACACCTCCGACCACGCGAAACTACTCCTCAAACCCGGCGGCAAACTTTGTGCCGAGTGTCACGATGACTTCGCCAAGGGCATGAAAGTCGTCCATGCGCCCGTCGCCAGCGGCGAATGCACCGCCTGCCACGACCCGCACGCCAGCGCCGCCAAGGCCCTGCTCAAGAAACCCGGGGTCGGCGCGTGCTGGGAGTGCCATGACGATTTCCTCAAGCCGGCTAAGTTCCAGCATCAACCGGCGGCCGACGGCGATTGCGCGGCCTGCCATAAGCCGCACGCCGCCAATCAACCCGCCCTGCTGCCCAAGGCCGTCCCTGCCCTATGCCTCGACTGTCATGAGCAAGCCGATCTCGACAAAGTCGCGGCCCACAAGGTCCGCAACGCCACCGCCTGCCTTAAGTGCCACGACCCGCACGCCGGGGCTGATAAGTCGTTCCTGAAGCCCGGCGTGTCCCGCTCCGCCGCCGCCCCGAAATGAAGCAACCACGCCGCAACTCCAAGTGGCCTTGGCTCGCCGCGCTGGCGACGGTGGGGACGCATTGTTCCGTCTTGGCGCAGTTTAACGGCAAGCCGCCGCCCGAGGATCCGGAGTGGCTCAAGTTCCGTTTCACCGAAATCAGCACCGGCATTTTCGCCGAGGGCGATTATGAGAAATCCAAGATGGTCAACAGCGGTGCCTCCTCCCAATACAGCCGGATGTTCGTCGGCCCGACGCTGGGCGTGAATTTCGCGGGGTCCGTCTGGCACCCGAACCTGTTCCAATACCAGGTCAACAGTCAGAACGCCTTCGGCTGGGGCAATGAAACCACCTCCTCCACCAGCCAGACGACCGCCAAAGAGATGGAGTACCTGGGTTTCTTCCAAGGCAACGCCAACCTGTTTGCCGGGGCCGAGCCCAAGCCCTTCGCCTCAACGCTGTTCGCCAACTACGACCACACTTACCACACTTACGACTTCTTTAACCAAGTCCAGGAGGATGTCTGGCGCTACGGTCTGACCACGGGTTACTCCGACGGGCCGGTGCCCGTCCAGGCAGGCTACTGGCACCGCGACCAACTCTCCTACGGCTCCACGGGCATGCACAGTATCGAGGACGTGGTGAACTTCAACCTCCGCAATACCCGCAACCGCGGAGCCAGTGGGTTGGATTACGGCTATAACCGCTACAACCGCATCCAGGATAACCAGGTCGGCTATGGCACAGACCAGATCCTATCTATTAATGACGCCGAAAACTTCGGCAGCCGCCAGCAATACCATCTCAACTCCAATGCTAGTTATAGTAAGCGCGACGACAGTGTCTCGCCCAGCGACGAGTGGATAGCCGCCGCCAATCTTACGGCGGACCACAGCGACACCCTCACCAGTCTCTGCAACCTTAACTACGACAATTATTCCAGCGGCGGCTTCGGCTCGCAGAATTACTCCGGCGACGGTGCCTTGCGCCACAAGCTCTACGACAGCCTTACCTCCACCTTGCTATCTCAAGGTTCTTACTACGAATACACGGACGGCCCCAGCTCCTCCCGCATCGGCCGTTACGGCGGCGGCTTCAGCGAAGGCTATAAGAAGTCTCTCAGCGAGAGTCATAGCCTATCCCTTGATAACTCCCTCCTCGTCGAGCATTCCGACGTGGATAACACTGGGACGTTCACCATCGTCATGGATGAGCGCCACACTTTCGACGGCACCGGCGGCGCGCCTCCGGGCAGCTTCTTTCTCAACCAACCTCGGATCCTAGAGTCCACCATCGTCATTACCGACCTCGCCCACACCCAGCCGCCCTACCTGCAAAGCGTGGATTATCAGGTGTTGCGCACCGGGTTCCTGACGATGATCCAGCGTATCCCCGGCGGCCGCATCGGGCCTACCGAAGTCGTGCTGGCCAGCTATCGCGCCCTGGCTTCCCCCTCTGGTTCCTACGGCACACTTACCGAGGCCTTCCGTTTCCGGGTCTCGCTGTGGAACGACAAGGTGGGCCTTTACACCCGCGTCAGCCTTTCCCTCAATAACGCCCCTGCCGAACTCTTGGTGCAGAATCTCCGCGACTATGCCTTCGGGGTGGATTTCAAGTGGCACAACTTCCGCACCGGCGTCGAGTACGAGATCTACGACTCTAACCTCTCATCCTATACCGCCCTGCGCCTCTTCCAGTCCTATGCCTGGCAATTGGACGAGGCTTCCAACCTATCCGTGAATTTCAACGAATCCTGGACCACTTTTCAACAGGCGGATCGCCAGGAGCAATGGTATATGTTCATCACCCGTTACCACCGGGCACTGACGTGGCGCCTGGGTTTCGATCTTGAAGGCGGCGTGAGCCTGCGCCGGGGACCGGGCGTGGATCAGACGCTCGCCACTTGCCGGCCCGGAATCGAATACACGGCCGGCAAGACCAGCATCAAGGCCGGCTATGACTACGAATACAACCTGTTCCTCGACTCCCAGGAACAAAGGCGTAACATGTTCTTCATCCGCGCCAAGCGAGTGTTTTGATGAAGCTGGAGCTTGCAGCAGCGATGGACGAAGGGCGAAGTCCGAAGTCCGAAGTCCGAAGGGCGAAGGCTGGAGGGCGGGACAAATCCGAAATCCGAAATCCGATACCGCATCTTGTGGCGTCCTTCCGAACAGCACTTTCAGCCGCCTTCCAGCCAAGAGCCTTCCGCCGTTCGGATTCCTTTCGGACTTCGGACTTCGGACTTCGGACTTCGCGCATCCTTCGGATTTCGGGTTTTGGATTTCGGGTTTTGGATTTCGGATTTTTGCCACTCTTGATCCTACTCCTCTCCATTCCCGCCGCCTCCGCCAAGCCCCCGCCCCCCCCGCCCACCAACACTCTTGTCTGGCCCGCCCCACCGGACGCGCCCCGTATCGCCTACGTCCAGAGTCTTACCCGCCCAACGGACGGCGGTGCCAAAGTCTCAGTCTTCAAGCGCCTCACCAACTGGGTCACCGGCGACGCTGCAGGCAATGAACCGTTCATCAAACCCTTCGGCATCGCCTTGGACGAAAAGGGCAACCTATGTCTTACCGACACCGCCTACCGCACCGTGGGCTATCTCGACCGCGCCAAGAATAAGTGGCGTCGCTGGGATCACCTCGGGCCGGTGCGCTTCCTCTCACCGGTGGCCGTCGCCCGGCGCGCCGGCATCTTCTATGTCGCCGACTCCGCCCGCCCGGCAGTTATCGCCTTTCGGGATGATGGTAAGTTACTCTTCCAGATCACCAACCGCCTTGCGCGTCCTAGCGGACTGACTATTACCGGCGACCGGTTATGCGTCGCCGATTCAGAGCGGCACTGCATCTGGCAATACGACTTGCGCGGCCAGCCCATCGGACAGTTTGGGGAGCGCGGTGCCGGACCCGGTCAGTTCAACTTCCCCACCCACCTTGGCACCGACGCCGCCGGCCGCCTCTATGTCACTGACTCCATGAACAGCCGCGTGCAAGTCTTCGACGCCGCCGGCCACTTCCAGTCCCAGCTCGGCCAACTCGGCGACAGCCCCGGCCATTTCAGCCGGCCCAAGGGCGTGGCCGTGGACAGCTTCGGTCACATCTATGTGCTCGACGCACTGTTCGATAACATCCAGATCTTCGACCGTGAAGGCCGTTTCCTGATGAGCCTCGGCGCTTCCGGCGGCGGTCCCGGCGAGTTCTGGTTGCCCAACGGCATAGCT
Source organism: uncultured Verrucomicrobiota bacterium (assembly GCA_903847485.1). Taxonomy (GTDB): domain Bacteria; phylum Verrucomicrobiota; class Verrucomicrobiia; order Limisphaerales; family JAJXZI01; genus CAINDV01. The sequence goes on along the minus strand of CAINDV010000601.1, from coordinate 6,735 downwards.
ATCAGCCCCGGCAACGACATCTATGTCGCCGACGCCTACAACCGCCGCGTGCAAGTCTTCAAATTCATCGGCCAACCATGAAACCACACCCCCATCCACAGAGGCGATTTCACAATCCTGTAGGAGCCGAGGTAACGAAGCTTCTCTTTCCAAGATTGTAGACTCAGGATGTCTTAGCTTACTTAGGTCGCTTCCTACACTTATGAAATTAGCTCTCCAACCTCCGGGCCTCGCCGCCGCCCTTTCCGCTTTCCGCTTTCCGCTTTCCGCTTTCCGTCCGCTTGTCCTACTCCTGCTCGCGCTGACATCGTCCGTTCTCGCCGACAGCGTGCTCGACTCCAAGCACAACCTTTCAATCAGCGGTCCCGGCATCATCCGCGCGGCTACCGAGACAGAGATATGTATCTTTTGTCATACTCCGCACCGGGCCACTTCCGAACTCCCGCTCTGGAACCACGCCCTTTCCGTCGGCCCTTACACGCCCTATGCCAGCACGACCCTCAAAGCTACCGTAGGCCAACCCACCGGCGCTTCCAAGCTATGCCTGAGCTGCCACGACGGCACTGTCGCCCTCGGCATGGTCAACAGCCGCCCCACGCCCATCCAGATGCAGAACGGCGCGAGTTTCATGCCCATCGGCCGCACTCGTCTCGGCACGGACCTCTCGGACGATCACCCCGTTTCCTTCACCTATGATTCGCTGCTCGCCTCCCGCCAAGGTGAGTTGCGCGATCCTACGACTCTCAACAACCACGTCCGCGTGGACCACAACAGTCAGATGCAATGCACCTCCTGCCACGATCCCCACAACGACCAATACGGTAAGTTCCTCGTGGAGGATAACTCCGCCTCCGCTCTCTGCCTGGAGTGCCACATACCTAACTTCTGGCCGACCTCGGCGCATCGCCTCTCCAGCAAAACCTGGTCCGGCACCGGCCCCAACCCCTGGCCGCACACCGACGCCCGGACCGTGGCGGCCAACGCCTGTGAGAACTGTCACGCGCCTCATACTGCCGGCACTCCACAGCGATTGATGAACTTCGCAGTCGAGGAGCAAAACTGCACCTCTTGTCATGCCGGCTCAGTCGCCAGCCAGAACGTCGCCGCCGAGTTTAATAAGATGAGCGTCCACCCCATCGCCATCAACCGCGGCAGCCATGATCCTATGGAAGACCCGGTCAACCCCGCCACCCGTCATGTTACCTGCGTGGATTGTCATAACCCTCACGCCGCCAACAGTGGCCCCGGCGTAGGTCAGAACATTTCCGGCGCTCTGACTGGCGTGCGCGGGATCAACGCCAGCGGTTCCCCAATCCCGGTCATCACCCACGAATACGAACTCTGCTTCCGTTGCCACGCCGACAGTATGACGCGCGGCCAGGCCCTGGTGCCCCGGCAATACCCGGAAACCAACACCCGGCTGGAATTTGCCGCCACCGCCAACTCATTTCATCCTGTTATTGCCGCCGGCCGCAACCCCAACGTCCCCAGCCTCATCGCCCCCTTGACCGCCGGCAGTCTTATCGCCTGTTCCGACTGTCACAACAACAACCAAGGATCACATACCGGCGGCACCGGCCCCAATGGCCCCCACGGCTCGACTTACACTCCCTTGCTCGAGCGCAACCTTGCCTTGGTGGATTTCCAGCCGGAGAACCAGTTGACCTACGCCCTCTGCTATAAATGCCACGACAGCAACAAACTGCTCTATAGCCCCACCTCTGGCAACGACAAGGAAGTGGCGATGCACAAGAAACACGTCGTGGATAAGAACGTCGCCTGCACCACCTGTCACGACTCTCATGGCTCCCGCACCACGAGTCACTTGATTAACTTCAATCCTAACTACGTCAGCGCCAATGGCGGCAGCATCCAGTTTCTGGACCGGGGCACCTTTCACGGCTCATGCACCCTGACCTGCCACACCATCCCGCATGACAATTCCGCCTATTAGTCCGAACTCTGCGCGGCGATTTCATAACTCTGTAGGCGCCGAGGTAACGAGGCTCGTTTCACAAACATTGCAGGGACTGTCCGTGACCCCGGAGCGCCGAATTCCAATCCGGCGTGCTCCGCTTCTCCGGCTTGAGCCAAACTGGCCGAACCGGAGTTCGGCGCTCCACTGGCGTCACGGCCGCCGGACCCGGCCATCGGCCGTGGGATTCCCCTTGCGTCGTCTCCTATGGTTTTGAAATTGCCCACCAAGTTTGTCACTCCAACGCTTCCGCTGCGCGGAGACAACCGCACCAGAGTTGACACCACCAAACCGATGCGGAAAAATGCGGCGATGCAAGTGACACTCACCAGAGATCTCAGGGACTTCATCGTCCCAAAAGGCCGCTCTAGCGGCTATATGCCAACCCCAGCGAGGTCGTGCAGTAGGCCTTGCGTGATTTCCGCGCGAAGGACGTTCCCGCTGCAACTAACTCACCGGAGTTGGTGGAACTGTTGCTGCCCGCAGTGTGCGGACCGCCACGCCCCCTGGCAACGAAGCATTTTGACGAACTGCGCTCCCGTGGCCGCTGATATTCTGACTGCGACTTCTGGAGAGCGCGGGTAACATTTTGCCGTTCAAAACCAGCGGACAACAATCAATCGTAAATGACTTACCTGGAAATCCTCGACGCCCTGAGTGAGTTCACCGCTCGCGAACGGGTGGACTTTCTGCCGCTGGCTCCTGATCCGCCCCCGCTATCGCCTTACGCGCCGATCACGAAGTATGTCCTCGACCTGAAGAATGGTGCCAAGCCGGAAACCGCGGCCGAAGACCTCTTCACGGCGCTGTGCAAAGATGTGCTCGGTTTCGAGCCGACACGGCAGGTCGGCGTGCGCGAAGGTTATGTGGATTTCATGCTGCCCGAGCGCATGGGCGATCCGATGCAGGTCGAACTCAAGCCGCTCTTCCTGCGCGACGGCCCCGAGGCCCTTTGGCGCAGCGATGCCAACCCCAAGAATCACACTGCCCAGGTCAAGAAGTACCTTCGCGAGCACGAATACCTCACCCTCACCGACCTCCGCACCGCCTGGTTTTTCAGTGCCCGCGATTTCTATTTCGAGAACCAGCCGTTCGCCCAGATGCCCTTCGCGGATTTCCTCAGCCGCTGCCGGGAGACCCGCAGCGTGCTCGACACCTTGCGCCGCGTGGAAGACACCGCCGAGAAACCGGAGCTGGAGCGGCAATTCTTTGACGACCTCAAGATCTGGTTCGACGAATTCGACAAGGTCAAATGGACGCAGCCCGAACTCGCCGCCGAGTCCATCATTCTCCTCATCAACAAACTCATCTTCGCCCGCACCATCGAAGACTTCGGCCTGGTACCTTACCGCTTCACGCAGGACGAATACATCCGCCAGACCAAGCATTGGGAGGCCAAGGGCGCGCATCGGATTGTCCCCAAGTTCCTCGCCAACTTTGAGGAGTTCTTCGACGACTATTATGACACCGAGATCTTCTCCGCCCGCATCTGGGACCGGCTCGACAAAGACCCCGCCAACCTCCAGCGCTTCTACGAGAAACTCAATTTCGTTCTCGGCATCAACACTTGGGATCAGGCCCCCAGCCGCGGCATCGTCCACTATAACTACCGCCGCATTGACGAGGACATCTTCGGCAAGAGTTACGAAATGTTCCTCGCCTCCAACCGCAAGGACGAGGGCATCTATTACACGCCCGCCGGCATCACCGGCCCGATGGCTGACTCGCTGGTCAACTCCCTCGCCGGAACACTCGTGGATCAAATCTGCGCCGCCGTCGGCAGCCAGCAATGCGATTTCAAACGCGCCGACGAACTAATGGCGCAACTCGCCGAAATCCGTGTGGCGGATACCGCCTGCGGTAGCGGCGGTTTTCTCATCAAGGTTCTCCGTGCCTTCTGGGGACATTATCAAAAGATCGAGGCCGCCAGCGTATGGGTTCTCAAAATTATCAGCCATGACACCAGCAATATAGGACAGAGTGGATTTAACCTGAACGACTTCCCGCCCAATATCCGTGCCGCGCAAGCTTTCCGCAAACGTCATCACTTCGACAACCATCGAGTTCTCATTGCGCAGATTCTCCTATGGCATATCTTTGGTGTTGATAAAGATCCCGGCGCGATCGAAGTCGCCAAGACCAACATCTGGAAAGAGGCCGTCAAACTCTCCCCGGAGGGTTACAACTACCGGCTGCTTAAGACGGACATCGTCAAAATCCTGCCTAACCTCGAACTCAACTTCCACGCCGCTGACTCACTCGTGGACGTTGAACTCGAAAAGCAAACCGCCTGGCTCGCCGAATACCACCAAGCCGAACTCAAGAAACTCGCTGAACTCCGCGCCGGTTACATAGCGAACCCGATGCGCCATGAGCCGCTGGATGAGGCACTCGCCTTGCGCAAAAGAGTCCGCGCCGATCTAGTTGAGCATTTCCAGGGTGAGAATCTTCCGTGCGCGCCCGGCGGTTTTGCGCTCCACTTCTGGCCGTGCTGGTTTAACGCGGATGGCTCCCCGGTAGGACAGGCGTCGCGCCTGTCTCCATCTTCAACGGGATCCAATAAGTCAGAGACAGGCGCGACGCCTGTCCTACGCAGCGGCGGTTTCGACGGCATCATCGGCAATCCACCGTGGGAAGGCTTCAAGCCCATCCGCAAGGAATTCGCCGCCAGCTTTTATCGCGGCAAACCGCAGTTCAGTAAAATGGGCATGGACGGGCCGGCGTTTGAGAAGTGGTTTGCCGATGAGTTGAAGGCGAACCGGGACTTTGCCGCCCGCTGGTGCGAACACGAGGAATACTACGAACGCCACAAGGAATACTTCGGCAAAACTTTCCAGAAGCAGGGCACTGGCGACTGGAATTTGTTCAAGCTCTTCATCGAGCGCGACCTCTCGCTCGTCCGGCAGGGCGGGCAATTCTCACTACTCGTGCCCAGCGGCTTTCAGACCGACGAAGGCTGCGCCGATCTCCGCCACTGGTTCATCACGGAACACCGGCTCGATGAACTGACTTCGTTTGAGAACCGCGGCTACACCGAAATCGTGGACGGCCGGGAACGCACTAAACAGATCTTCCCGGACGTGGACAGCCGCTTCAAATTCGGCTTCTTCAAAGTCGTTAAAGGAGCAACCACGCCGAAAGACCATGCCTTTGACGCACGGTTCTACCTCCATGACCCCAAAGACGCCTTCGCCACGCCGATTCATTACAGTTTTGAAATGGTGTCGGCTTTCTCTCCAGACAATCTGGCTATAATGGAATTTCGTTCGTCCCATGATTACGAACTAGGGAAGAAGATTCGTGGCAAGCACGCTCTGCTCGGAAGTTTGGACTATCAGTTCCGGCGTGAACTCCACTTAACTGGTGACGCTAGGTTCTTGCACAAGATCGGAGGCAAAAAGCTGGCATCTAGTGAAATGCCATTGCTCGAGGGAAAATCTATCCACCAATACGACTCCACATTCTCGCCTCCTTCTTGGTTTGTGGACGAGCCGGAAGTTCGGACTGAACTCCTGCGCAAGGAGGTTTTCCGAATCGGCGATTTTGTCCGCGACAATGGGACGAAGGTCTTCGATGGGAAACCTCTGCCGAAAACGCGAGATAAACTGGAAGAAGCAATTCAAGCGGTCTTCGAGAAGCGGAAGTTCAAGCTCCACTACGAATTTGAAAGGCTGGCCTACCGGGAGGTTGGAAGCTCGACAAATGAGCGGACGCTCATTGCTTCGCTTCTTCCAGCCCGCGCCTGTTTCAGTCACAAGTTGATGTATTTGACGCCGTGCCGCTACTCGCTGGGAGCCAAAGGCCAGTTGGGACAAGAAGAACTACCGCTACAAGACGGCCTCGCTTTGCTCACGCTGATGAACTCACTCACGCTGAATTTCTATGTGCGCAGCAAGGTTTCCACCGGCGTCAGCCTTCATCACCTTTACGAGCTTCCCGTTCCCGACCTAAGGCCCGCCGCCCGCAAGCAACTCGCAGCCGCGGCGGACAAGCTTTTGAAAAACCCGCGGGACGTGCCGGAACGCGCCGCGCTGGAAGTCTTCATCGCCCGCGAACTTTACGGCCTGTCGCTGGACAATTGGCAACATCTCACCGGCACCTTCACCTTCGGCAGCGGCGACTCAAAAGCCGAGTTAGACGAAATCATCCGCCAGTCCCTCGCGCTCTGGGCCTAAAGCTCGCCGTCCTGGGCACCTCGTATCTGGGGCGGAGCGCCGACATTCTTGTCCGCTTGGTGGGTCGTTGACCCTTCTAGCTTGGGCGGATATTTCCTGTTCGCTCCCCCCCAAGCGGATAGGAAGGTCCGCGCGCCAAGCCAAAATGAGACCACCCCGAACTTTTTACGCGCGTTGCGCCCATGAACCTCAAGATGCGCAAGTTGTTGGAAATCAACGAAGGCATTTTGAGGTTCATGGGCAGAATTGCTGAGTGACCGGCGGTGGCCCGCCTCCGGGCGGCAAAACGCACCTCGGGCTTTCCCAACCAAACGGAAGGCAGCGCGAGAACAATCTTGCCGCCTGCTGGCGAAGCGATACAGTCGGCGCGCGTTGAGTGACGCGAAAGCCTTGCGTCAGGCACCGCAGAGCATCAAATAACAACAACAGATACATGTTTAACTAACTATGAACTGGCGAGTGACGGGTTCTCAGCGGGGCTGAGCGCCCGGCGGGGCTACGAACGGCGCGCGGCGAGCCGGCCGAATCTTGGTAGGTTGGACGGTGTTTGTCCCACCGGGGGTGCTACACCGGTGGGCAATTATG
>CAINDV010000600.1 GCA_903847485.1 uncultured Verrucomicrobiota bacterium | reverse complement strand
CCATCGGGGGGCTGAAGCGATTTGGGGCGGCCGCGAACATCTACCGCAACCACAAGGCCCGTTGTGACGATCGCTTCCATCTGCTGGCCGCCGGGCTGTGGAACCTGCGCCTGGCCTTCCAAACCACCGACCAAACTTCAGAATGCCCCCGCTCCTGCTCGCATAGCTATTGCACAACAAGTCTAATGAACTCATCCACAAATCACCGGAGCGCAGGGATGAACGGAAACAGGTTCATCGGCTCTGCCACGCGCCCCCAAGGCGCTTGGCCTGCTCATTGTGGACCAGATCGGGACGCCGGGTGAGGGCACCCGGCCTGCAAAAGGGCGGTTATGTGGGGGTGTAGGCCGGGTGCCCCAACCCGGCGGAGGTTGGCCGGGCCGTGGTGATAATTGCTGCCGCGTGGGGACGGGCGGCGGCACAGACGCACTTGGGGAGGCAAGGCAACTCGAAAATAATCTGAAAAACTGTTTGACATTCGCGTCCGTTTATAGGATAACGTCCCGGTCTGCGCGCCTCAGAGGGCGGTCCAGCAGTCGTCGGAGGTTGGACGAAGGGGCGGTGCAGCCGGGCATGAAGACTGGGGCAAATGGTGGGACGGTTGCTGGTTATGACGTTGAAATTGGAAAGTGCGGTGGCTAAGATGAAAACTGAAGCGTGGGGCGTAAGCAGCGACCGCGCTGGGTTGTCCGTTGCGGGGGCCTCGCTGGCCAGTCGCTGCTAGGTGAAGTTTACGGTTGACGGATGGGCAGCGATTTAGATAAACTAGATATACATATTTTGGTTGGACTGGTATTCCTGTATTAGCAACACATAAAAACATAAAACTAGATAACACTATGAACACGAAAATTCGCGTATTTGGAACCTTGTTGACAGCGGCGCTGGTTTGGACCACCGCTCCACAGGCTGGGGCAAGCATTCTCTACCTAAACCCTAGTTCGCCGTCCGCTGGCACTCCGTTCCTCCTAGCCGCAGGGCCGACCTCGCCTAATCATGTGGAACTCGGCGCGGTCGGCAACCAAGTCATCCTGTCTGGCGCGACTGCCATGACGCCGTACGCGCAAATAAGCAGGTTCCAGTTCGATTACTGGAGCACCTCGCCTGTGACAGGCCAGTTGTTCTTCTTCGCGAACGACGGGTTGCCGTTTGGCGCGGGCGGGCCGTTGATGCCTAACAATACTGGTTCCCCCCTCTATGATAGCGGCGTTTTCACACTTCCCGCTACGCCTACGGGAGTATTTATGGGTGCTTCGTTCGATAACATGTTCGTTCCTGCCAGTGAGTTCACTTGGGCAGTGGTATTCACCGGATTGACTGGAGCTAACGAAGCCGGGTTGGCGTTTGCAGAACCGGTCGGCCCGGGAGCAAATCGTCACCCGTATTCTTACTGGCATCAGATTAATTATTCTACCAGTTGGGAGACGCGTGAGAGTGTTCCGGTAGGAGCCAAAATGATGTTTGCGGCTACCTTCGAGGGCGAGATGGTGCCGGAGCCTTCACCAGTTCTTTACGGTGCGGTGCTGTGCGGCGGCATCGGCCTCTGGTTCGTCCGGCGGCGCATGCAGCGCCCGGCGCTTGCGAAGTGAATTTTGGCGGGACTTCGTTCTCGCCTCACCTCATGCCCCCGGTTACTCCGGGGGCATGTTTGTTTTCAGGCTTGGTGGCTGGGACCAAACCTGTTCCGCACGGGGCGAACCTTTCCCCACTGCCGTTGAATTAAGCGCCTCGCCTTCAAAACACCGCTTTCTTGACCCGTCGCTGAAAATGATACGACCGATGAAACGAAGGTCGCGGACAGCGCGGCACTCGGCGCTCCGGTCGCACCGCCACCGGACTGCCCGTAAAAAGTAGCAGCAACTTATGGATGACCGTGGCTGCGGGAATCTCCCGATACAGCAAATCCAACACCCGGTCCTTTATGGCATGATAGGAATTGGCGCGATTGACTTGCCGGGGCTGGGTCGCGGCCGGGCGCGGAAGGTTGATCGCCGCCTGCGTCGACTCGCTGAGCACGCTCTCCAAATTGGCCAGTAGCAGCGCCGCTGGCACACCCTGTTCGACTACCTCCGCGGTCTGCCCGCTGAAATTCTCCAGTTCCAACCGGCCCTTGAGCATCAGATAGAAGGTCTCGTGGCCCCAGCGCCAGTGATACACGGTCAAGAACTCCGCCGTCGGGTAGAGGCGACCTCCTCCAGCCACGAGGTGGCCAGCACTTCCAATTCCCCACTGGGCAGGCGCAGACTTACCAACCGCACTTTCAACTTCACAGCGCCTTGACTCATGGTATTTGTTACCAAGTCCAGGCCATTGCCTCAGTAGAATGTTACCAAAACCCAGAGCCAATAAATGGACACCATCAGCAATGCGGCACGGAAGGAAATTGTGG
>CAINDV010000599.1 GCA_903847485.1 uncultured Verrucomicrobiota bacterium | reverse complement strand
GTATCCGTTCGGGGAACAGGCAATAGGCAAGCTGGGCGGAGTGTGATTACATGGGGGGATGAATCACAATTTGACCAGGAAATCACCGAGTCCAAGAACTACCGCCCGGCAACGACAGGAATGGATCGAGCGTTTTGAACGAAGCGGCCTTTCCGTGCCGCAGTTCGCCCGCCACCACGGACTCCTGGCCGTCAACCTCTACCGCTGGTTGAGCCAGCAGCCCAAAGTCAAACCCGCTCCGCCAACCCCGCCGGGCTGGCAGGAACTCCCCAATGTCGAAGTCGTGCGGCCCGCTTCCCTCTGGGTGGCCGAACTTTCCCTCCGCGGCGGTCACACCCTGCGCCTGGCGTCCGAAACCGCCCTCCCACTCCTTGGCGCCTGGCTGCGCTCGGCCCGCTCATGATCAACGCCACCCCCGCCACCCGGGTGTTCCTCGCCCTGCAGCCCGTGGACCTGCGCAAGTCCTTCAACGGCCTCTGCGGTTATGTCCAGGAAATCCTCCGGCAGGATCCCCTCTCGGGCTATCTCTTCGTCTTCACCAACCGCCACCGCAACCGCATCAAAATCCTCTTCTGGGATGGCTCGGGGCTCTGGTGTTGCGCAAAACGTCTGGAGCGGGGCCGTTTTGGCTGGCCCTGTGGCGAGGGCCTCCAGGTTCAACTGCGCGTCGAGAAATGGCACGCCCTGGTCAACGGGCTGGAGGTCCGGGAGCGGGCCGGGTGGTATCGGAAATGAAAAAAAGTGATCGAAAACAGAAATTAGCTGTTGCAATACATGCTAATAATGTGTATATGTTTGTCTGATGACGTTCGAGAACGACAAATCACCCGCCAGCCTCCCGGAGGCTTTGCAGGTGATTGCCGTTCAGGCGGCAATGATCCAGACTCTCCAGGGCAAAATCGACGCCTTGGTCAAACGGCTCTTTGGCACCGGCAAAAACGAGGGGATTGATCCCCGGCAGATGCAGCTTCTGCTGGCGGGATTGGCTCAGCCCGCGCCGGCCGCGCCCGAACCGGCGGCGGCCCCGGCGCCGACCAAAGCCAACCCGAAAACCTCGGCGCGCAAGCCTGCCCGCAGCGGCATTCCCGAGAACCTGCCCGTGGAGCGGATCGTTCTTATCCCGGCCGAGGTCCAGGCCAACCCGGACCAATTCCGCCAGATTGAGGAGGTCATCACCAAAGAGCTGGATTTCGAACCGGCCAAGTTCTTCTGGCGCCATCTGGTGCGTCCGAAATTTGTCCGCCAAGAGCCCGCCCGGTCCCAAGTGTGTCTGCCCGTCATCCCCTCGGCCATGCCCCTGAGTGCGCCGCCTGAGAAAGAGATCCTGATCGCCCCGCTGCCCAACCGGCTGATTGAAAAAGGGCTGCCGGGCGTGGGCTTGCTGATCTACCTGATCCTGAGCCGCTTCGAAGACCATCTGCCCTTCTACCGGCTGGAAAAGATCTTCCTTCAACGCCATCAGGTGAGCCTCGGGCGCCAGAGCCTGGTCGAATGGGTGGAAAGGCTGGCCGACTGGTTCAAACCGATTTATCGGCAGATGATGGTCGAGGCCTTCGCCACCGGATACCTGCAAGTCGATGAGACCCCGGTCGAGTATCTGGACCGGGATCAACCCGGGCGGACCCACAAAGGATACTTCTGGGTGTATGGCGCCGTGGGCGGGAATGTGCTCTTCGACTGGAATGTGAGTCGGGGACGGGAGGTTCCCATGAAGTTTCTCAAAGACTTCAAAGGACTGATCCAGACCGATGGCTATGAGACGTATGCCAGCTTGGTGCGCGAGCGCAACCGGGCCTTGCTGGAGGCGGGGCAAAAGCCGCAACTGGAGCACATCACCTGCTGGGCGCATGTGCGGAGAAAGTTCAGGGAGTCCACGGATCACCCCACGCGGGCCGCCTGGTTTCTGAAACAGATCCAACTGCTGTATGCGGTGGAAAGCCGGCTCAGGGAATCGCAGGCGGGCCCGCGTCTGAGGGAGGCGCTCCGGCAGTCGGAGTCGAAGCTGGTGGTCAGGCGGATTGAGAAGGCGGCGAAAACAATCGCGCAGAAGGTGCTGCCGCAGAGTTCGCTGGGCAAAGCCATCCGGTACATGCTCGACATGTGGCCTGAGCTGAGCGGGTACCTCAGCGACGGAAAGGCCATGATCGACAACAATCC
>CAINDV010000598.1 GCA_903847485.1 uncultured Verrucomicrobiota bacterium | reverse complement strand
CTTCCACTGCCGGCTCTCGGTGCGCGTCATCGGGTGATTCGTCTGGTAGCACTCGTGCCAGGGAGCGGCTGTGGTGGTGTCGATAAACCGGCAGCGATACGGGTGTGTGGCGAGTTCGGCTGGGATCCGCTGGGCGGCGTATTCGGGGGCGCGCTGGTCGCAAATGACACCGCAATAGAACTGCTCGCCCTGCTTACCCTTCACGCCCCAGCCGCGCAGCCAGTCTCCGTTGGCCTTGCGAATGATGTCCCCGGGCCATGCCTCCGTGACCCAATCGCTGTGCCGGCCGTTGAGCATAGGAAAGTTCGCCGGGTCCATCACGTCCTGGTAAATGTCGTACCGGCTGGTAAGCACGCCGAGATCGTTCATGGCTTTCAGCTTTTCGGGCGAAGCGGCGGCACTCCACAGAATCCGCTCGATGCCGGCGGCCTGAAGTTCCTTCACCAGGCCAACGGCATCGCGGTCCCAGCACCAGACGTTCACGGTGCCGATCAGCAGATCGACGTTCGGATTCTCGCGGCGCTTCTGCTCCAATGTCTTTAACAGGCCGGTCTGCTGTGCGTGGGTGCGGTAGCGTTTGGCGATGGCGACGTGACCGCCCCGCTCGAAGAACACGTAGCGCAGCCGCCGCGTGTAGCCGAACTGCCCGCGCTGGGCGTCCCACTGTGGCGCGATGGCGAGGAGTCCAGCGTGACGCTCGACGCGGATGGAGGCGTCGTCCGGCGTTTCGATGATCGCCATGTGCCCGCGCGCGCCGTCGGTCGCGCCCCAAAACGCCATGCAGATGCCGTGTCCACCATAGGCGACGAGACTGAACGGCTCGATGGCTGGATCCTCGACCGGATAAGAAATGCCTTCGTTCATCGGCACGACGAGGTATTCGCCGGGGTGCGAAGCAAACGGATGCGGGAACCGCAGGGGGTTTGGCAGCTCGCCTTGCGCCGCCAGTTCGAATGTGAATTCTGGCAAGTCGTTTTCCAGGCGAATCGTGCCTGCAATTTCCTGGCCGGACGCAGCGTGAAACAACTTGAGATGGAGTTGGCCGCGTTGCACCGAAGCCCCGGTGAGGATCACGTCGCTCGAAGCCGGGTTCTGCTCAAACCGGTTTCCGCTGCGGCGGTCGAGCACCACCAGCGTGGCATTGCTGGTGTTGAGCCAAACTTCCAGGGCGGCGTTCGTGATGCCCAGCGTGCTGGGAAGGTTGCCGGGGCGCATCCCGCTCACACTACCCGTTCGCTCCAGCGCATAATCGTCCACCCACGTCACGAGCGGGCCACGACCGATGAGGCGCGGCTGAATCTGAGTCACTCCGGGCGGCACAATGAGCCGCGTCCGGACCTGCTGCCAGTCCGCGGTGTCATAAAGCGACCGTTCGCCGTAGGACCAATCGAGAGCCTTGCCCTGCGCGTCGTAGGTGGCCACGCACAGCGTCACGCTGGCCCCCCGGCTCTCCAACTTCAGCCAAGCCTCCACCTCAAAGATTTCGCCGACCTGGACTGGCACGAGCCGGTCGGGTTCCAGGCTCCAATCATTTTCGCCACGATGCTCAATGCGGGCGGAATTCCTGCCGGTGTGAAATGCTGCGGAATCCACCGTCAGCGTCCCGGCATTGGCATCGCGCGTCCACAGCGGGCGCCACCCTGCGAGGCCAGACTCGAAGCCGCCGTTGGTGATGATGGCGGCGCGACCGCCCATGGTCAGGGCCGCTGTCGCCAGACAGATGGCGAGGAGGTTCTTCATGTTGTTAAGCCAGTTGCCCGAACTTCGCGAGCCGTCATAAACAATTTCTCGCAAGCACTTCACCAGTTAGGCCAACGGTTTGCGGCTGGAGGCAATAGGCGGCCGTAGCCGCAAGGCCGATGACGAGCAACGAAATAGCCCAATGACTGTGCATGGATAGAGCATAGCCGGGCACCCGTCGGGGTGAAGTGAAATCCCAACTTCTACCGCGTGCAACAGCAAGGCCGGCTGGATATTGCTTCCCGCCGCAGGCTCAGGTCGGCTAGGCGAACGAAGAGGCTCCACCAGTTGTAGATCAGCGGAATGTAACGCGCCATCACCTGGCCCCGGTAGATGTCTTGGGTGGTGCAGCCGGCCCAGCCGCATTGGTTCTTCAGTTCGTCGAAGTTGTTCTCCGCGTCACCCCGGTCCTGATAGAGTCGCGCCACGGCCATGCGCGGGCTGTGAGGAGCTTCGACAATAGGTTGATCCGAAGAATTCCGCCACAGCAGGCTTCAACGGGAGCGGCGGAGTGCCGGTCTCCGTCAGCGGCGAAGCGGTCCCACACTCTTGCGCCGCTGGCCCACTAGGGCGGAGCTAGTTGCCCGCCGCTGGGGGCGTTTGGGTATCCCGAGTGGGTGTAAACACGTTTTCAACACGGTCTGGCTTGCGTTTGCGTGGCTAAGACCCGTGTTTTGTATACAAAATGTATACAGCGCAAGTGGCTCACTGACAATTAACAAACTCGCCTTTGCTCTCGTTTTGTACGCACCGTAGGTGCATCCGGTGTGGGGGGTGCGGGGGGGACTCCCCCGCTGGGCTGTTTTTGGGGGCTGTGCGGCGCGAAGTGAGGCCGAAGGACAGATGTGGCTCTGGGACATATTGGCGCAGTTCCAAGGCGCGAATTGAGGCTGGGGGGGAACATAAAGGCACTGTGTCACGGTAGTTCGGAGAAGCTGGCGCGGTGCGTGGAAGGGGCGGTCGCCACCGAGGCCGTGCTCGCGAAGCCGTGGTCGAGGGCGGCGACAGGTGGGTCCGGGTCGAGGCATCTTCCTCCGGCCATTCCGCCACCGAGCGAG
>CAINDV010000597.1 GCA_903847485.1 uncultured Verrucomicrobiota bacterium | reverse complement strand
TGCCCGTGTAGGCGGACAGGTCAATCTCTTCCACCACCGGTTCGTTAAAGAAATCCGCCACCGCGACGGAAAAGACTGGCTGTCCTTTGGCTTCGGCACGGGCGCGATAGAGGGCACCCGTCACCGGGTCGGCGAGGGCGGTGTGGCCATAGACGGCCGCAAGCTTGAAGCGTTCCTGCTGCGCTTGTTGCCCCGGGGTGGGCGGGGTGGTCCGCGGGCCAGGCGTCTGGGCGATGATCGTCCCGGACCCGTATTTCTTGAACACCAACCCGCCGATCTTACCGTGAATTTTCTTGAGCAATGGATTAACAATCACGTCTGCCATACTTTTGGTTCTCCGTCAGTCCCCGGCCGGCCGCCGGCGGCTCCGTCCTAGGACCGGTTTAGGTTCGTTTTTACTCCGTCTTTACTTCGTTCTTACCCGGCTGCAGTCCCTCGTCATTGAGAACCAGCCGGGATTAACGTTATCCCCGAATCGGTTTGCTCCGTGTCCGGCATTTCCTCCCGCACGTCAGTGGATAGTGGGCAGCGAAGGCACACTCCGGGTTCAGCCCACGTTAAGTCCCAAGAGGGTGCGCTGGAAGGCGTCCCGACTGGGGGTGAGGACGGCTTGGCGGTGAAGTTGTTTCAAGGCCGTCTCGTCGCTCAGGGCACCCACACGTTCTCGGAAGGCGCAGGGCACGGCGCTAAACCGTGCTTCGAGGACTTCCAGAATGTCCTCGCGCAGGGTTTGCAGGCGGCCTTCCTGACGGCCCAGGCGTTCGATGCTGGTGTTCGGCGACTGCCTTTTCGCAGCTTGGATGGCTTCCCCCAGCCTATCCAGCAGGCCTTGTCCTCGGCGATCTAGGGCAAGCCCGCCTTTCAGCGTTACCAGATAGTCCACGGTTTCGGCTGCTACTGAAATCAGACAGGCGGTCGCTGACGCCTCGATCGACGAGTGGGATCCCCGGCCCGCAACGTGGTGTTCCGGGGTGTATTCGGTTCCGTCGTATTCCATAGGTTACTCCCGCCCCGCCTCCCGGCTGGGCTTTACGATGTAGGGCCTGGCTTGCTCCATTTCGAACAGGCGCAGTTCGCGCCGGGATTCAAATGTCATTTCATCGGGCAAGACGAGCAACCAGTCAATCAACTGGCAAAGCACAAGGACGTCCTGCTTGGTGCAGCCGCGTTCGTGATGAGCGGCGGGTAAGTGCCCGCTTGATGTGCTGGCGCTGAGGCATGGCACCCATGATCTCTTGGCCCGCAAGCGGCGCCTGCCTCAAGCCAATGCCAATCCCTTGCGTTTACGCCCCAAGCAACTCAAATCCCCCGGTCAGCGTGAGGAAAAAGAGGCGTCAGTACGGCACAGGCAAGCTGCCGCCCTTGGCCCTTGGCCGGAATTTCCCGGTCAGACCAATTGGCATCATCAGTAGTTGCTTACCCCGTCTCATCGCCGGGCACTTTCGTCACGGAAATAAATATCAAAGGCGAGGCGCGACGGCGAGAAGAAACGTAATGAGTGTGAGGATTTCAAAGGCGGACAAACATGTGCGAGCAAAGGCGGACAGGCTCAGCGGGCCCGGATTTGCAGCAGGAGAGCGGGGCGTTCGCCGGGCTTGGGTTCGTGGGCCAGGATGCGGATGCACCGTCGGGATGGCGGCAGCGGACGGCGCGGGTGCCGACGCTGACCCCGACCCGCAAGCGCTTCAGGCCGACCGGCACGCGACCGTCGGAGCCGACTTTGAGGGCGGTGAGCACACTCCGGATGTAGGGCCACCAGGGGCAGCGCGGGCCGGGCGAAGCACGCTGCGTTTTTCACGCTGGGCGGCACGCCAGACGGCACTGGGGGTGCGCTGGAGTTCGCGATGGATCGCGTAGGCATTACGATGCCGGCGCAAGTCGGGCAGGAGCCCGTTGGCCGCAGCGGGGGTGGATCTGGCTGGGGCATGTATCCTTGAAAACCACCGACCTCTATGCGGAAAGCGATCTGAAAATGCAAGCCAAGGCCTTGGCCCGTTGCGAAGCTCCACTGCTTCACACCGGCTACAGGCGGAACGCGCAGAAAGGAGTATTGGGCTTTCTCAAAACGCTGTGAACGCCAAATAATATGTGGTGTGACGGGCTCAAGGAACCCAATGAATCGGGGCTCTGGTGTCCTGCCCACCACATCTTTCGCTTCACCACATATCGGCACATATGTAGTGCGCTACATATGTGCCGATAGACAACTGTGGACGGAGCCACAGGTTTGCTCATGGCTTTTCATGTCAAACAACTGCTTGAACGACTTCATGTCGCTGTCAGTAAATGTCTCAGTAAGTGAGTAAGGAATGGGTAGGAACGGGTAGGGAACGAGTAGGTGCAGAGTAGGCTGTCCGCCACTACTCTGGCACCACTCGGCTACTACTCGCCAACCCGACGGCTTCTACGGTAATCGCGGGGGGGGGCCGCGTGCCCTTCGTCCCCCCCAACGACGACTCCGATGTGCCTCAAAGCGGCTGGTCAACCGCCAGCGCCAGGCGCAAGGACGCCTCACGGTGGGAAAGGCGCGCTCAAAACCATTATCGCTGGCATCGTAAAATGGTCTGGACAGTTTTGCGATATACGCGAATATGGTTCCATGAACGAACACCCTAGGCTTTACACGGCTGTCTTGCGAGACCACCTGGAAAGACACCGTCAGATGGCGCTGGTCTCAGGGCCTCGTCAGGTCGGCAAGACGACGGTTTGCCGATCCGTCGCCGACGCCTATCTGAACTGGGACAACAGCGATGACCGACGCCGCCTGCTGCGCGGCCCCACTTCGCTGGCCGAGGTGCTTCAATTGGATCGTCTGCGGGCACGCCCACTCATTGCGATATTCGACGAACTGCACAAATACAGCAAGTGGAAGGCCTTGCTCAAAGGCTTCTTCGACACCCATGGCGACCGGGTCCGGTTGATCGTAACCGGCAGTTCCCGCCTGGACGTTTTTCGTCGGGGCGGCGATAGTCTAATGGGCCGTTATCTGCTATATCGCATGCATCCATGGAGCGTCGGCGAATGCCTGCGCACAGATCTGCCTGCACGGGAAGTTCAGCCACCCGCCGAGCTGCCGCCGGCCGAGTGGGATGCGCTCTGGGAACATGGTGGATTCCCTGAGCCGTTTCTGCGACGGGACAGCCGTTTCACGCGCCGCTGGCATTCGTTGCGGCAGGAACAACTCTCGCGGGAAGACCTGCGCGAGGTCGCCCACATCACCGACTTGGGGACCATGGAAACCCTGATGCAACTCCTCGCCGAGCGCAGTGGGCAGCAGCTTGTCTATTCCAACCTCGCCCAGGAAATCCAGGTGTCGGTGGACACCGTCAAGCGGTGGATCGATCTTCTCGGACGCATGCATTACGGATTCATCGTGCGCCCGTGGTTTGCG
>CAINDV010000596.1 GCA_903847485.1 uncultured Verrucomicrobiota bacterium | reverse complement strand
GTGCCAGCAAGGTCGCCAACGCTAACGAACCGTTCCACCCGGCATATTCCGGCACCCGGCATACTGACGCCTATGCCGTTCCCGGCATAGGTAGCATGGTGCGCGATGAGATGGGCGATCCCCTCGTCGTCACCAACGCCGTGGTATCGCTCGAAACCATCACCGGCGTGCAGGTCAAGACCGCGGTGATTCCCAACCTGGCACCCGGCATGAACTACCGCCTCTCCGTGCCGATGGACTCCGGCTTGACGTCGGATAACTACAAACCCACGGCACTGCGCCCGACGGTTTCCTTCACCATCAAGGTCAAGATCGGCACGGTCACTTACCTGCCGCTGGAACTGCACGGCGCTTATGCCAATCTCGGCAAGCCCGCCCAGCGCACGCATCTTGACCTCACGCTCGGCGAAGACTCCGACGGCGACGGTTTGCCCGACGCTTGGGAGCGCGCCTTGATTGAGATGCTGGGCGGCGGCCTGACACTGGCGGACATCCGGCCGGGAGATGATTCGGACGGTGACGGCCTGACTAATCTCCAAGAGTATATCGCCGGCACCTATGCCTTCGATTCGCAGGACGGGTTACGCTTGGACGCCGCGGGCCTGGACGAAGGGCAACCGTTGCTGGACTTCATGGTCATCCGCGGGCGGAGTTATACCATTCTGGGCAGCGCGGACCTGAAGACTTGGGTGCCGGTGGATTTTCGTTTAAGCGATAGCGCCACTAACTCCGCACCGCAGCGCAGTTACACCGCCAAAGATGTGCGCATCCTGCGCGCCGAGGTGCTCCTGCCTGACGCCCAGCCCACGCCGCTGCGGGCTTTCAAACTCATGGCTCAATAACGCGGTGAGCGCTGTTCCCATGAGTGTCAGTCCGCAATCCCGCTCGCGTCGCCGCTGGCTCCTATGGTTTAGCGCGCTGGCCTGCTTGGGAGCGGCGATTAGTTGGCTGCTTTTGCGCGCCCCGCGTTCTACGGCGCTGCCGGAAGTGCCGCGTGGGCAACTCACCCTGCGCGAAGGACAACTCTACCCAACCGGGTCGAGTGTCCCCTTCACTGGCGTGGTGACAGAGAGTTACCCAAACGGCACCCCCAAGTCGCGCTCCGTGGTTTCCAATGGCCTGCTGGAAGGGCTTTCCGCCGGCTGGCATACGAACGGGCAGCAACAGATCGCGGAACATTTCCACGCCGGGGTCTCCCACGGAGCGCGCACTAAGTGGTATCCGGCGGGCCAGAAGCTCTCGGAGGTTATGGTCGTGCAGGGCAAACTCGACGGCGTCTTTCGTCGCTGGCATACGAACGGTGTCTTGGCGGAGGAGATTCCTATGAAACAGGGCGAGCCGGATGGCCTATCGCGCGCCTTTTATCCTAGCGGCTGTCTCCAAGCTGAGGCGCGGCTGCAAGCGGGTAAGGTGCTGGAACGTAACCATTGGAACGACGGCGAACGTCCGGCCGCCACAGTGGCGCAGGCCGCGAGGCCGCCCGCCGCCGCACAGTAGCGTGAGTTCACACTTACAACTTAGGAGACGGCGAGGCCAGGCAGTTGAGTGTCTTCGCACCGCCTTGGTGGGGCTGGGGTTGGCCGCCTTTCTCTTCAGTACCACGTCCCTGTCCGCCCAGTCGATCAGCGCCGAGCGCAGCGTGATTGCCAGTGGCGGCGGCCTGGCTACTGCCGGACATCTGGCCTTGACCGATACCCTCTGCCAAGCCAGCGTAGGCCATTCAACCTCGGCGAATTATGTGACCGAGACGGGCTTCTGGCCGGATCCCGGTCGGCCGCCGGTCCCGGGCGCATTTTCCCTCAGCACCTATCGCAATGTCGTCAAGACGTTCTTGGCGGTCAAGCTCACGCGCACCGCCCAGGACCCAGACGACGACGCGATCTTCCTCACCGCCGTGAGTCCCGGCAGTACCGGTGGGGGCACGGTGCAGCTAGCCGCCGGGCAAGTTACTTATACCCCGTCGTCCGGCTATATCGGGGCGGATGCGTTCACCTACACGTTGAGCGACGACCGGGGCGGCACGGCCACGGGGACGGTAAGCGTGGTGGTCGAAGCTGGCGGCGTGCTTGCCTTGGACATTTTCCGACCGGTAGTGGTCAACGACAACTTCACCGTCGGGTTCGCCGGTGTCCCAGGCAGGACTTACACCATCGAGCGCCAGGTGTTACCCTCGCCAACCTGGCAAAAAGTGACGAACCTGAGCGCCCCCAGCCAGGGGGTGTTCCAGTTCAGCGAAAGCATTGGCGGGGCCACCGGCATTCGCTTCTACCGGATGGTTTATCCCGCTTACTGAACTACATCCCACTCCTTCATCCATGCCTCTGTCATTTCTGAGTACCTTCGTGAGCCGCAGCAGCATGCTGCTCCTACTGGCTAACGCGACCGTCACCGCACAGGAGACGTTGGTTGCCAGTTGGAGCGGCCCCGAGGTCATTATTAACGAGACCACTGGGGTATTCTTTCCCTTCAGTCTAAGCTCCACGAACCACTCCATAACGGACCTCTCCGTATCCTTGAATATCTCTGGGGGCTGGAACGGTGATCTCTATGCCTATCTCTCGCACGGCAGTGGCTTTGCCGTGTTGCTGAACCGGGTGGGCCGCACCAGCACTGACGATTTCGGCTACCGCACGCCGGGCTTGGCCGGAACTTTGGTGGGCCGCGCGGCGGCGGACGTGCATAACTACGAGAGTCTCAGCCCGACTTACAACGGGAACGGGCAACTAACCGGCACTTGGGGCTCCGACGGACGTAACATAGACCCGGCCCTGGCGCTGGACACGACGCCGCGTAACAATACTCTGGATGGGTTCAAGAGCCAGGATCCGAATGGAGAGTGGACGCTCTACTTCTTTGACGCGTCTGGCGGCGCTGTCTCGACGTTGAAAAGTTGGACGGTGACGGTCAGCACCACTTCGGCAACTTGGTACGGCGGGGGCTGGCACGAGGTGGTACTCAACGATGCCGCCGGCACGGCGGGAACCTATCCCGGTTGGAACCTTTTCGACATCCCCGGCAGTCTAACTGTCAATGCCACGCCTAGCAGCAAGTTCACCATCAAGCTGGTCACCCTCGACGGCATTGCCACCGGCCCGGCCGCGAACTTCAACCCCGCCTACCATTACGGCTGGCGCATTGTCACCACGACGACTGGCGTCGTCGGCTTCGACGCCGGGGCGTTCACCGTGGACACCAGCGGGGTGGCTAACCCTTTCACCGGCAGCTTCAATATGGCGGCTTATGGTAACTCGCTCTATCTCTATTACCAGCCAACCTGCCAGCTAACCACGCTGGGCCACGAGGTGCAGGGCGATGGCAAGATGCACATGCATTTCACCAACACCAGCGGACTGAAGAGCATGCAAGGCGTGGTCGCGACCAACTGCACCATCGCGGGCACGGCCTATAACATCGCGGACGAGATTCTTGGGACCAGCCTGGTAGTCGTGACTAATTCGCGCACGGAATTACCGCCGGGCACGACGCGGCTGGAGCTTGCGGCCACCAAGGCCACTAGCGGAGACGCCTGGGTGAACGCGATGGTCAAGGACTACTGCGACATCGCCAAGCAGTTTGACCCGGTGATCACCCGGCTGGAAGTAACGGCGGGCAACTGGGTGCAAAAACGCTTCACCGGCTTGCTGGCAGCGGAGCATTACTTACAAGTTATCAACGCCACGCCCGGCCTGCGCTGGCTGGAAGTAAATCTCAACGGCCATATCTTCCGCCTGAATCCGCTGGCCGTCGGCCAATCGGTGGCTGCGGACCTAGCCTCGGCCATGAACGAAGGCGACGCCAACGTGGTGGTGCTGACCGGTTACGGCGACATAGGTGCCAGCGCGCTGGTGCTTCTCACCGACCAGTCGGCGGGCGACTTGGTCCAACTGTCCGAAGTGGCGGAACTAGCGCTGGCCCATTCAAGCAACCGGGTAGTGCTCTCTTGGCCAGAGGCATTGGTGGGCTGGGAGTTACAGGCCAGCGAGACTTTGGAGAGCGGCTGGCAGGACGTGGCGAAGACGCCCATGATCGCGGAAGGCTATCAGACCGTCAGCCTGGCCCAAGGTAACCATCCACAGTTCTTCCGGCTGCGGAAAGCGTCCGCCGCCGCGGTGAGTACGTCCGCCGCCACGGCCCGCGCCAACGCAATGGGCCGAACATTTACTACTACGGACGCCCTTCCACCAACGAAACGCACCTATGACAGACTCGCTTGGTAACACTCTTGAGGCTCCGACTGCCCCCGCGCCTCTGACTGGCCTAGCGTTAGCTCCCGTGGCGGAGCCAGCGAAGAAGAAGACTTACCACAAACCGGTTCTGCGGCGGTACGGGGTGTTGCGCGCGGTCGTTGGCAGCACCCTGAAGTGGGCACCTAGCTACTAACTCATATCTGAGGTTAAGACCACGGCGCGTTAAGAAGCAATTGCCTGTCGGTTGCATGACGAAAGGCTCCGCCTTGGAACTGCTCCGGCAGATGCTCGACCCGTCGGCGGAGTTCCGGGACGGCCAGTGGGAAGCTCCGGAGGATGCCCCCGCCCGCAGGACCG
>CAINDV010000595.1 GCA_903847485.1 uncultured Verrucomicrobiota bacterium | reverse complement strand
TGCTGTGCAGGTAATGTTCCTCGCGCAGGAGGCGGTCAAACTCGGGGCGCTCGTGTGCGGCGAGCTGGCGCACGGTGACGCGCTCCAGAACTTCCGATTCGGCTGGGGGCAAGGCCAAAAGCTTGGAGGCTAGGTCTGGCTGCGCCTGGAAAAAGTTCAGTCAAATCTCATCGTGCCCCTGCCCGCGATCTCCACACGCTCTCAGATGAAGCAACCCTTGCAATTCAAGAGTTCAGGTCTTCAATGCGCAAGGGAGCTTTCTTCGTAAATGGGGAGAGCCTGGCAGTCTGCCAAGTCAGTTTCTTGCCAACCAACCAACCGGCATTGCTGTGGGGGCTAATGGCGTTCTTATCACTGTGAGTGGCTACCACAATGACCCTGACCCGAACAAGAGACTTTTCACACGGTTTGGAGAGTATCTGCGAGGGGCAACGATAGGGCAAGGGACCAGCTCCGGAACTGGTCATGACCCAAACACCATAGCAGCAACGCCTGATGGTCTCTACATAATTGGAGCCGCACCATTTCAAAACGCGGCTGGAGTAATTGTCGTCGACCAATACTTTTCAACTTTGTCCATACCTATCCATGACTGGGGCTGCGTAGCGGCCAACCTAAAGGGTGACATTTATCAGGTCGGCGGAAAGAAAGTTATGATTTACGAGCGCGAATAATCCAGCGTCCAAAACCCGCCCACACCTCCGGCGATACCAGAGCCAATAGTGCTCGCGGTGGCGCAACGCACCAATACCGCCTGGCTGGATGTGGACTTCAAAGTGGTTCATGCCGAAGCCTCGAACGTAACGGCAGGCGCGCTGGCGTTCATCAACGGCGGCGATAACCTGGCATCGGTGGTCCAAATCAACACCCTCATGGAGGGCACCGCCGCAAACCTGGGCACCAACGTTCCCGCCAACACCAATCTCCGGCTCACTTGGAACATGGGCGCGGATTGGTCAATTGATTACGCCCAAATCCAGGTGGAGGTGCTGGCCAAGGACAACCGGAACTTGATGGGTTTCCATTGGATCACGGTGCCCTCGGACGGCACGAACGCCGCCATGCAAGTCAGCAGCGCGCCGGTGCCGGAATCGGAGTTGTTATCCGTCTGGTATTGGTTCATAGCCACGCACAACTCCGGCATCTCGTTCACCAATGGCACCGTGACGGGCCTGGGCGGCGCGTATGACGGCCAGTTGCTGGCCAGTAGTCATCACTCTAACGGGTCTTCGACGACTTCCGCCGGGCGGGCCTTCGCCTACGGGCAGATGAACGTCCGCGCCATCACGCCGGAGGAAGTCACGCGGGCCAAAGCGGGCCGCTACGGTTTCAGCTCCGTGGATGCGAATTCGGTGGTGAAGCTGCCCTGAGCTGCTCTCCGCAATGAAACCGCAAGGCCAACGAGTGGTTGGCACGGCCGTCTTGCCCGTGCCCAGCGTCCCGGCCCAGCCCGCCAGGGCGAGAGACAATAGCCCAGCGTTTCAACGCTGGGTTTCCGGTGGCAGAGAGGACAAGTCCCGCCAGGGACGACAGAAGCCTGACGGTTCGTTCCAGAAATCTGCCGTCCCTGGCGGGACTTGGCGGGTTGCTTGGCCCCTGTTCCCAGCGTTAAAACGCCGGGCTATTCTCGGTCGTCCCTGCGGGACGCGGAAGCTCGCTGGCTGCTGTATTCTTCTGGCCGCATTGACGATGGTTGTTGGTTCGGCTTGGGCGCAGAACGTGGAGTTCATTCAGACTTCGGACCCAGCAGACATCGTGGACCAGCGGTCTTTCCCCGTGCTCGGCTCGGCGACGAACACCGTGACCGCGCCTTACATCACCGGCGGTTACCGCTTCTGTTACTGGACGATCAACAGCGTGCGATACAACGATCTCGCGGGCCGGGCGGATAATCCGGTGAGTTTCGTGGCAGACGCGCCCATCGCCGCCGTGGCGCATTACCTGCCGGAGAATCAGGACTCGAACGGTTCCGGGCTGCCGGATGCGTTCAAGCTGGAATACTTCGGGACGCTGGACATCACGTCGAACAGCATTCCAGTGCCGGATGGTTTCACCGTGGGGCAGAAGCTGACTTGGGGCTGGAATCCGGCCACGTTTAACGCGCTGGAAACCGGCGGGATCAGCCGGCGGCGGGGTGGCTATCTGGTGGTGGTGCCGGGCTACGTCGGCCCGCGCGAGCATCTGGGAGGCATCAGCCGCCGCCGCTCGGCGATGGCGACGGTGGTGCTCAATCCGGCGTTTGCGCGCTTGAGCGTGGTGAGCGATCCGGCGGGCATCGTCTCCAGCAGCCAGGTGGTGACGAAAGGGGTGGCGCTGAACCTGCCTGTGGCCCCGGAGAGCAGCTACGGGTATCGCTTCACGGGCTGGCTGGTGAATGGCGCGCGGGTGGATTCGCCGACGCAGTGGCAGCCGATTCCCATCACGATCAATCAGGATACGACGGTGGTGGCGCGGTATATCCTGGAGACGGCGGACACGCTCGGAGTGGGCGTCCCGGATTGGATGGAGTGGTTCTATTTCAACCGGATTGGGTACACGCTGGATTCGGACCCGGTGGGGGATGGAATTCCGCTGGGGATGAAGATCTTCCGGAGCTATTCGCTGAGCGCGCCGCATGAACTGGCCGTGGGTGGCGTGAGCCGCCGCCGTTCGGCGCTGACGACGGTGATTGTGAGCAGCAACTACGTGCGGTTGAACGAAACGAGTATGCCGGCGGGCATCGTGTCGGGCAGCCGGGTGGTGGCGCGAGGCACGACGGTGAATCTTTCGGTAGCGCCGGACAGCGGCTATGGGTATCGCTTCACGGGCTGGCTGACCAATGGCACGCGGGTGGATGCGCCGACACAATACCAGCCCATCCCGATCACGGTAACTCAGGATACCACGGTGGCTGCGCGGTATATCCTCGAAGCCGCCGACACGCTGGGCGTGGGGATTCCGGATTGGATGGAGTGGTTCTATTTCAACCGGATCGGCTACACGCTGGATTCGGACCCGGACGGCGATGGGTTCCCTTTGGGCATGGAGTTGTTCCGTGGGTATCCTATCACGGTAGTGGACCAACTGGCGACCGGCGGAGTGTCGCGGCGGCGGTCGGTGTTGCTGCCGGTGAACTATTTCCAGGTGCCGCCGCCGGGTGCCGTGACTGGCGTGGCGAGTGAGATTCATTCAACGGGTGTCACGCTGAACGGCGTCGTCAGCCCGAACAGCCTGCCGACGGCCGCGCATTTCGAGTATGGCACGAATAGCCAGCATGGGATGGCGACGGCGGCGGAAATCGCGGGCACCGGGACAAATGACGTGGCGTTCGGGCAAGTGCTGGGTGGGCTGGCTCCGGCGACGGTGTATCATTTCCGCGTGGTGTGCGTGAGCAAGAGCGGCGTGACTTACGGAGGCGATCAGGTGTTCACCACGCTGCCACCGGTGCCAGTGCTCCTGCCGGCAGTTGGGGCGGACGGGACGATTTCTTTCGCGTGGGAGACGGTGTCGGGCTTTACCTACCAGGTGCAATACACAAGGAACTTGGAACCGGCGAATTGGCTGAATTTGGGCGCGGCGGTGTCAGGGACGGGGGCAGTGGTTTCGGCGGCTGACGCGGTAGGTGCTGAAGAGCAGCGGTTCTATCGCGTGGTGGTGTCGCAGTAACAGGGAGCGAATGGATCCCCGCTTGGGAAACCACTGCGACAATGAGGAAAGGACGGAAGAAAACGGTAGCCTCAGAACTCCTGAGCCGAGAGCACGAATTCCGACAGGCAAGGAAACGAGGTGAGTCCAAGTACGCCGGGTCAGGGGACCCGGCCTACAGCAAAGACGCGGTTCTGTAGGCCCGGGTCCTCACCGGGCGGCCCACGCTATTTCCTCGGGTCAGGAGTTTTGAGCCTATGGACGTTCATGCGCTTGCGCTTCTGTCGTCCCTGGCGGGACTTTGCCCCCGCCGCTGCCTGTCCCAGCGATGAATCGCTGGGCTATTCCCTACCGCCCTCCGGGCTGAACGACGGAGGCTCAGAACTCCTGGCCGTGAGCATAAGTTCCAACCGACAAAGAAACGAGCTGAGTCCAAGCGCGCCGGGTCAGGGAACCCGGCCTACAGCAAAGACGCGGTTCTGTAGGCCCGGGGTCCTCACCGGGTGGCCCACGCTATTTCCTCGGCTCAGGAGTTCTGGAGCTGGCGACAGGATGCCAGAGAGACGGGGTTAGTCCGCAAGGGGGTAGGTCTTCACTCCACGGAAAAGCGGCCAACGCGCCGATCAAAACCACGGATTCACAGGCGAATTCGGAGGGCACCTCCCGGAAAATAGTCAAAAGGCCCTCCCAGTATCGAAAGTCGGGTGAGAACAGCCGGGCTTGCCGTCTTTCCTTGGCGACGGTTATTGGCCTTGTGCCTCTTCAACCGGTCCGCTCCGCCTACTCTACTGAACGGAGCGAGCCACGGGGCCAAGCGGCCCGCTGAAAACCCGTCACTGGCCAGCCCCCTGTGCCTTCGGATCGGTGCATCGGCCATGAACCAACGTGCTGCCGACATCGTGTTGGCGGTGCCGCGCCCATGACCTGCCGGCATCCTGCCGGCAGCACGCTGCGGTTCATGGGAACAGCCGCGCTTGCCGCGCTTCCCCGGTGTGGCTTAGACTCGCGCCATGCAAACCCTTCAGATTGGCACTAGCACACTCACCGCCAGCCGCCTCGCTTACGGTTGCTGGCGCATCGCTGGGTGGAATCCCGCCGAACTCACCCCCGAGGTTGAGACCGCCGGACGCCGGGCGGTCATCGCCGCTTTCGAGGCCGGCTACACCTTTTTCGACAACGCGGACATCTACGGACGCAACGCGGCGGAGCGTGTCTTCGGGCAGGCCCTGAAGGAAGTCCCAGCCATGCGCGATCAGATCGTGGTGCTGACCAAGTGTGGCATCCATCCGCGCGGCACGCCGACGCCGGACCAACCCGGCCGCTGGGATTTCTCGGCGGCGCACATCATCGCCGCCTGTGAAGGTTCGCTCCGCCGCATGGGCCTCGAGACGGTGGACGTGCTCATGTTGCACCGGCCCGACTACCTCGCCGATCCGCAGGAAGTGGCCGAAGCGTTCGCCCAGTTGCAGGCGGCCGGCAAAGTCCGGCACTTCGGCGTGAGTAACTTCCGCCCCTCACTCATCGCGGCGATTCAGGCGGCCTGCCCCATGCCGCTCATCGCGCACCAGGTGGAAATCAGCCTGGCCAGACTCGCGGCCTTCACCGACGGCACTCTCGATCAATGCCTGCAAAACCGGCTGACGCCCATGGCTTGGAGTCCACTGGCCGCCGGCTTGCTCGGCGATGGCGCGAAGCGATTGTTGCCCGCGCAACAAGCTTACCGCACCGACCCGATTCTCCCCGTCCTGGATAAAATCGCCACGGCCCGTGGCGTCTGCCGCACCGTCGTGGCGCTGGCCTGGCTGATGAAACATCCCTCCAAGATCGTGCCCATCGTCGGCTCCACCAACCCTGAGCGAATCCGCGCAGCGGTCAAGGCGACCGAGCTGGAGCTGACCCGCGACGAGTGGTATCGCCTGCTGGACGCGGCGTTGGGCGAACCGTTGCCCTGAAACCCCGGCGCCTCTTTGACAAGCCATCACTTTCGCCGCACCGCCGCCCGGTAGTCATGACGTTCCGCCGTGAATTTGCTAAAGTCACCGCAGCCTTCCGCCGATACATGGGCGGTTGAAGAAGGTCATGGGCGGTGAATATGTTCGTGACAAACACCGCCACATCGGCGTAATCTGCGGTGGTAATGCTTTGCGGCGGGAGTGGTTCCCCGTCGTGAAAGCCGGAGGGTGTCGCGGCGAAACCGCAGCGGTTCCTTTCGGTTGCGTCCGAAGCAGGACGCATGGGTTGAGTTGGTGGTTGGGATGGGCGGGAGTGTTGGCGCAAGCCGATGCTCCCGCCCTAACTCTTTACAAAACTAGCCTTTGCTTCAGCCTCCGGGACTGCTAAAACCTACGCCATGCAAACGGCTCTTGATTATCTTAAACACAACCAGCGCCGGTTCGTGGCGGAACTCTGCGACTATCTTCGCTTCCCCAGCGTCTCGGCACAGGCCCCGCACAAGCCGGACCTGCTTGCCTGTGCCGACTGGCTGGCCAACCATTGCCAGAAGATCGGCCTGACGGCGGAGGTCTGCCCGACGGCCGGCCATCCCATCGTGGTCGCCCGGACGCCGCGCACGCCTGGAGCACGCCGGCCGCACTACCTCGTCTATGGTCATTATGATGTGCAACCGCCGGAGCCGTTTGAACTCTGGAAGTCCCCGCCGTTTGAGCCGCGCCTCGAGGGCCGGGAACTCTTCTCCCGCGGGTCCGCCGACAACAAAGGCCAGCACTTGGCTCACCTCAAGGCCGTCGAGGCCTGTCTCCGCACCGGCACCGAGCTGCCGTGCGACCTGACGTTCGTGATCGAGGGTGAGGAGGAAGTGGGCAGTCAGAATCTCACCCCCTTCTTGAAGGCCCACCGCGCGGCGTTGCAATGCGACGGCGTGGTAATCTCCGACACCGGCATGCCGCGCAAAGATCTGCCGGCGCTGACGTGCGGGTTACGCGGCATCGTGGCCTTCGAGATCGTTCTGCACGGCCCGGCGCGCGACCTGCACTCCGGTATCTTCGGCGGCGCAGTGGACAATCCCGCCATGGCGCTCGCCCAGTTGCTGGCGCAAATGCGCGGTCCGGATGGGCGCGTGACGGTTCCTGGTTTTTACGACGGCGTGGTCCCGTTCTCCGTTTTGGAGCGGAAGCAATTCGCCCGGCTGCCACTGAAGGAAGCAGAATTGAAGAAGCTGCTCGGCGTGCCGAAGCTGTTCGGCGAACGCGGCTTCACGGCGACGGAACAGCGCGGCGCGCGGCCCACTTTCGAGATCAACGGTCTGACCAGCGGCTATCAGGGCGAGGGCAGCAAGACGATTATTCCATCCTGGGCGCGGGCCAAGATCACCTGCCGCCTCGTGCCCGATCAAAAGCCGGAGCGCATCCGCAAGCTCGTGATCCAGCACCTCAAGAAGCTCTGTCCGCCCTCGGTGCGCCTGGAGATCGAGGCCGGTCACGGCGCGGAGGCTTATCTGTTGGACCCGACGAGCGCCCCGGCACAGGCGGCGTTGCGCGCCTTGAAGACAGCGTTCGGCCACGAACCGGTGCTGTTGCGCGAGGGTGGCTCGATCCCGATCGTCAATGATTTCAAGCGCATCCTCGGCGCTGACTCGCTGCTGCTGGGACTGGCGCTGCCGGACTGCGACGCCCATTCGCCGAACGAGAAGTTCGACCTGGACTGTTTCGCCAAGGGACAACGGATGAGCGTCTGTCTGTGGCAGGAACTGGCGGCGATCTGAACTGATGACGCCGTAGGATAGGCGTCGCGCCGGTCTCTGACATAGTCTGAGCCGTATCCATGCGCTAAGACAATGGAACCTAGCCTAAACCGTAACCATGCGGTTGAAACTGCCAAGAAAACCGCAGAGACGCGATGAACGCAGAGGAAAGCGCCTGCTTGTGCCCCCCCGCCAACCAGTCGCCATTCAGTGAACAAGAACCAGCCTGTCCCGCGCTGTCTTCTCTGCGTCCTTCGCGTCTCGGCGGTTCATCGGAGGGGCGTTCGTCTGCATAGTTACGGCTAAACGCAGAGGCGCAGAGGACGCAGAGAGGCGCGGAGCGGGAACAGTGAGACTCACCAAAAGGTGAGCGCGAATTGGCCGGCCAAACTCGGCGTTCCTCCGCGTCCTCCACAGTGCTATCTGCCAGAATCGTCGCTCGCCGCGATGATTTTCCCACCATGCTGGAGCGCCGGTTTGCGGCCGGCTGCGGTGGGTGGTTCAAAGCCGGTTGCAAACCGGCGCTCCACTTTGGTTGCGGCTTGGCCACGCGATGTCTCGGCGTTAACTTCTGCCCACTGCTACTGCATAGATACGGCTAACATCGGAGACTCAGGCTCCGGCCCGGCGTTCCCCAAAATCAGCCAAGGTCACTTAACGGTGAACAGGGCTGGGAAGGTGGAGACAGTTTGGCGTGCGAGACGGTGGAGCGGACGCAGTCGGTGCCAGTGCTGTTGCGCGACTACTCGCCGCGGCGCTCCTATCACTACCAACGCTGCGTCCGAGAACTCTTGTTCTATCAGGGGCCGCTTAACCCGAATTCTGAAGCTTGAATGACGAATCGTCGCCTCCAACCGGTTGGTTTTGTGCCGAGCCTGGTGCTCCGTCCCATCGAGGAGGCAGCGGGTTTTGGGCTTTGGGATTCGTCATTCTTTCGTCTTTCGTCTTTCGTCATTTAGGTTTCTGAATTCGGACTTAATTCAACCGGGGGTGCCCGTTTCCCCCAACCACCACTAACTCACGAACGCGCCCGTTGCTTGAGGTTGGCGAACGATAGTTCGTGGCTTGACGGTTTCACTGCCTGCCAGTTCGCAGGCGTGGTCCGGACTGACCACCACATCCGCCGCCCGGCCTTCTCCGCGCCGTCGGCGGAACCCATTTGCTCTTTACTGCTTTCCTGAGTTCTTAATTTGAAATCCACCCCCGCTTGTTTACGCTGACGTCGCATGGCACGCGGACACGGCCTCTATCGGCGCTGGCGCTGGCGGTTCCTGCTCACGATTTTGGCCGTGGGCGGCGCGCTGGCGTTGCTGGGCCTCTGGCGAGGATGGCGTGAGCACAGCCAGGACCGGGTGATACTGGCGGCGGCGCAGCGGTACGGCGTGGACCCGGCGCTGGTGAAGGCGGTGGTGTGGCGCGAAAGCTGGTTCGATCCGCGCGCTGTGGGGCGGGCCGGAGAGATTGGCTTGATGCAGATCACCGAACCGGCGGCGCGCGAGTGGGCCGCGGCGGAGCGCCTCCCGGTGTTTGTCCACAGCCGGCTGTTTGACCCAGCCCAAAACACTCTCTGCGGAACGTGGTATCTGCGGAAACTCCTCCGCCGCTACGCGGCCACCGACAACCCGCTGCCCTACGCGCTGGCGGATTACAACGCCGGCCGCGGTAACGTCCTCAAATGGGCCAAAGGCACCGCCGCCACGAACAGCGCG
The DNA here is from genome assembly GCA_903847485.1 of uncultured Verrucomicrobiota bacterium. GTDB lineage: Bacteria > Verrucomicrobiota > Verrucomicrobiia > Limisphaerales > JAJXZI01 > CAINDV01. The sequence continues at coordinate 3,414 of CAINDV010000595.1, read as the reverse complement.
GCGTTCCTCCAGCGCCTGGGTTTCCCGATGACGCGGGAATATGTGACGGCCGTGATGGCGCGCCGTGAGTGTTACCGGACGGAGTTTCCGCCCCGCCCGCCGGACGAAAGCGGCACCGGCTCCACGCGCCCGCACATTCCCGCCTTGCGGCCACCGCCGCCCTCGCCCATTGTGAAGCGGCATGGATGAGCGACCCGTCACCACCTTGAACAAGCCGGACGTAGCATTGGAAATAACGCTGCGCCCGTCGCTGTTTTCCGACTTCACTGGCCAGGCCAAAGTCAAAGAGCGCCTCGAAATCGCCGTCACCGCCGCCCAGCAGCGCGGCGAGGCCATTGACCATATCCTTCTCAGTGGCCCGCCCGGCTTGGGCAAGACCACTCTTGCCAACATCATCGCCAAGGCGATGGGTTCCAGCCTCAAGAACACCAGCGGCCCGACCATTGAGAAAGCCGCCGACCTCGCCGGCCTGTTGACCAATCTGGAGGCGGGCGACGTGCTGTTCATTGATGAAATCCATCGCCTCCAAAAGACTATCGAGGAATACCTCTACCCGGCGATGGAGGATTTCAAACTCGACATCATCATTGACCAAGGCCCCAACGCCCGCAGCGTGCGGCTGAACCTGCCCCGCTTCACGCTCATCGGTGCCACCACCCGCAGCGGCCTGCTCACCGCGCCACTCTTGACGCGCTTCGGCATCCGCGAGCGGCTGGATTACTACGAGGCGGCCCAGCTCCAGAAAATCGTCGTCCGCTCGGCGCGACTGCTGAACATCGAGATTGAGGAAGCCGGCGCACACGAAATCGCCCGGCGCAGCCGCGGTACGCCGCGCATTGCGAACAATCTGCTCCGGCGCGTCCGCGACTACGCCCAGGTCCGCGGCGACGGTCGGATCACCGCGCCGGTGGCCGACCTCGCGCTGGCGATGCTGGAGATTGATGAGAACGGCCTCGACGAGATGGACAAGCGCATCCTGGAGGCGATCATCGTGAAATTTGGCGGTGGGCCGGTGGGTGTCAGTTCACTGGCGGTGGCGGTCGGCGAGGAGCCGGACACGATTGAGGAAGTCTATGAGCCGTACCTCATCATGGAAGGCTATCTCAAACGCACGCCGCAGGGCCGCGTCTGCACCGAACTTAGTTACCAGAAGCTCGGACTTAAGTTCAGCCAGGGCGCGCAGCCGGGACTGCTCTGACGCCGGCGCGGAAAGCGGGTCGAATAAGCTCGAATGACGAATCGCGAACGCGGACGACTGTAGCCGTGGACGTTAGTCCGCGCTGATCTTGGGCGGCGGAGGAGGTTGGCACCGACTGACGTCGGCGGCTACCTCATTGAGGATGCAGCGGGTTTCGGGCCTCGGGCTTCGTCATTCATTCGTCATTCGCTAAGCCTCCTCGGCCAAAGCAAAACGCCGGAGACAGGACGAATCCCATCTCCGGCACCCACACCTGCACCTATTAACTCAGAAATCCTTGAAGTCGTCGGCCAGCGGGATGCCGCCCTCCTTGCGGCCACCGGCAGTGGCCAGTGCCGGGGCGGGCTTGGTCGCTCTGGCGGCGGGCGCTGCGTGGCCGTTGCCGTGCGGTGTGGTTTTTGCCGTCCGGGCCGTGGAAGTCACGGTGGTGTGCTGGATAGGCTGGGCCGCACTGAGCTTAACCCGAATTCCGAAGCGGGACTGACTTCGCATAGTCGGACCATCCCCACGCGGGTGGGGAGAACGGCAGGGCTTGCGCTCAAAACGGGTGCAAGCTCGGACCATCCCCACGCGGGTGGGGAGAACCACCAGGAAATTGGTTAAGATATCCTGCATTGCGGACCATCCCCACGCGGGTGGGGAGAACATGAAGGGCTGCACAAGGACGATATGCCGGAACGGACCATCCCCACGCGGGTGGGGAGAACGATGAGGCGCAAGTGAATGTCTCGGACATCCGCGGACCATCCCCTCGCGGGTGGGGAGAACGGTGCCGCCGCAGCGTGGGCAGTTATCGTCCCCGGACCATCCCCACGCGGGTGGGGAGAACACCTGAATCTGTTCACAACCCGGACCCACCATCGGACCATCCCCACGCGGGTGGGGGAGAACGGCTTCGCGGGAACGCGCTTGGTTTTCCGATGCGGACCATCCCCACGCGGGTGGGGAGAACGCCATCACGCGCCGCCTGAACATGGAAAGGCTCGGACCATCCCCACGCGGGTGGGGAGAACAATGACACGAGGCGAACGCCGCCGAGAGGTTTCGGACCATCCCCACGCGGGTGGGGAGAACGCGACGAGAAACCGCCGCCGATGCTGGCACGGCGGACCATCCCCACGCGGGTGGGGAGAACGAAGCCATTGACCGGATCAGCGGCAGCGGCGTCGGACCATCCCCACGCGGGTGGGGAGAACATGCGGAAGAATCTCAACGCGCAGCACAAGCCCGGACCATCCCCACGCGGGTGGGGAGAACGGTGAATCTGCCCCGGCTGAAAACTGACACGGCGGACCATCCCCACGCGGGTGGGGAGAACTTTGGCGACTGCGGCTCGGTGAGTGCGCCGGGCGGACCATCCCCACGCGGGTGGGGAGAACCGACCCATCCGCAACCACGACAGCGAGTTTGTCGGACCATCCCCACGCGGGTGGGGAGAACGGTTTTTAGACCGAACAGATCAACGATGCTGTCGGACCATCCCCACGCGGGTGGGGAGAACGCGATGAAGATGATGGCGACCGCGACGAAGCCCGGACCATCCCCACGCGGGTGGGGAGAACCGTCTCGCCGGGCGCGCGGGTCGCCTCCTTCACGGACCATCCCCACGCGGGTGGGGAGAACCGTTCCGAGCGGTGGCCTTGTCCGCCAGTGTTCGGACCATCCCCGCGCGGGTGGGGAGAACTTTACTCTGTTGTAACATGTTGCATGGCAATGCGGACCATCCCCACGCGGGTGGGGAGAACGTTGCGACGCTTGGGTTATCTGCGAGACTTGGCGGACCATCCCCACGCGGGTGGGGAGAACTGAATGAAGGACGCGGCGCGTAGCAGGATTTCCGGACCATCCCCACGCGGGTGGGGAGAACGAACTCGCGCAGTTGGAGGCCAACCGTCTTGGCGGACCATCCCCACGCGGGTGGGGAGAACTGCGAAAAAAGGCGCATTTGCTCCATGATGGCCGGACCATCCCCACGCGGGTGGGGAGAACCGCAAGTGTCAGCATCGGGGGGTGGGAAGCGGCGGACCATCCCCACGCGGGTGGGGAGAACCTTTGGACATTGATCTCGGCATAGACGCGCTACGGACCATCCCCACGCGGGTGGGGAGAACTGGACGGCCGGGACAAGCACGCGGATAAACTCCGGACCATCCCCACGCGGGTGGGGAGAACTTCTCAAACTCGGCGCTTTTTACCGTCGCTCTCGGACCATCCCC
>CAINDV010000594.1 GCA_903847485.1 uncultured Verrucomicrobiota bacterium | reverse complement strand
CGTCACCCCGCCTTCCCCTTCCGCCTCCTCACCAAAACCACCACCATATGAAAAGACCTTGCGCTCCAGCGGGGTTTTAATCACCACTATGGTCTCTACGGTGCCCTGATCTCATATAACGGCAAGACCCGCGGCCTTTGGTATGACTGGCACCGCGACGGCGAAACCATCCGTGAGGACGGCTACACCACGGATCTATTTGCTCGCGAGTTCGAGCGGATGATGGCCGCGCGCAACAGTGACCGGCCGTTTTTCTACTATGTGGCGTTCAATGCCATGCACTCGCCATACGATGCGTCGTCCGAGTTGGTAGCAAAGTATCGCAAGCAAGCCGTGGCGGCCACAGGTGCGGGACAGAAGGCGAGTGCCCAGGAGTTGGCGACGCTCGAGTCCTTGGACACAGCCATAGGAAAGATGATTGCGGCGATGAAGGCCAAGGGTGTGTTAGAAAACACGTTGATCATCTTCTTCAACGACAATGGCGGCGCCAATGAAAATCCGCCCTTCCGCAACGGCAAAGGCTCTACGTACGAAGGCGGCGTGCGGGTGCCATGCATCATCCATTGGCCGGGTCATGTGCCCGCGGACAAGAGTGTCGATGGCATGGTGCATGTGACGGATCTCTACCCCACGTTGCTGAAACTGGCGGGTGGTTCGCTCGATCAGCCGCTTCCCCTTGACGGCATGGACATGTGGGATGTGTTCACCGGCGCGAAGCCATCACCGCGCATGGAAGTGGTGCACAATCTTCCCAACGGAGGCAAAGCGGAGATGGGCGAAATGTCCATCTGCCAGGGTTCCTGGAAACTCGTTGGCAAGGAGCTTTACGACATCGCGAACGATCCCGGCGAAAAAATCGATCTGGCCGTGAAGCATCCGGATATTTACAAAAAACTAAACGCGAGAATCCAGCAACTTGTCGCCGAGCGCCGCCCGCCGGAAAAGCACCTTCCCATTCCAGACAAACCGCTGCTCGTTTTTGGTGAGAAAGAGAACGCCCATCCGCTGGCGTGGTTGCAGCCGTATCTCGACTCGCTACCGGAGTCACCCAAATCAAAGAAGCAGCAGAATAAGTTGGACTCGACCGACGCGGTGAATCGAACCTGAGAAATATCAAAATGAATAAGATGATTATGACGATCATGTGTGCAGCGGCAGTCATCACTCCGCTTGCGAGTGCCGTGACACCGGTGCCGGATGAGGTTTCCTGCGCCGTTGCCGACCGGCAGGATTTTCAGCAGCCCGATTGTGTGCATCTGACCGGCTGGATCAGCTCACGGATTGAGGCCAACGAGAAGAACCGGCTGGTGAAGATGGATCCGAACCGCCTGCTGATCAGCTATCGCAAACGGCCGGGTGGGCAGGAGTGGGATGGCGAGCATGTGGGCAAGTGGCTGCATGCTGCCACGCTGGCCTGGGTCAACACCGGCGACCCTGAACTGCGGAAGAAACTCGATTACACCGCCACCGAGCTGGTCAAATGCCAGCTCGCGGATGGCTACCTCGGGACCTACACCGACAACAACCGTTGGACGGACTGGGATGTCTGGGCGCACAAGTACAGCCTCCTCGGCCTGGTCACTTACATCCGCCACACCGGGAACATGGAACTGCTGCCGGCCTGCCGGAAACTGGCCGATCTGCTCTGCAACACTTTTGGTGACGAACCGGGCAAGCGCGACATTGTGGCCGGCCATCATGTCGGCATGGCGCCAGGCAGCGTGCTTGAGCCCATGGTGCTGCTCTTTCGTTTGACGGGTGAGCCGCGCTACCTGGACTTTGCGAAATACATGCTGCGGGCATATGAACAGCCGAACGGCCCGAAGATTGTCTCGCGGCTGCTGGAGCTGAAGCGGGTGGACAAGGTCGGCAATGGCAAAGCCTACGAGATGCTTTCCTGTATCAACGGCATCCTGGAGATGTATCGCACGACGGGTGACCCCAAGCTGCTGGAGGCATGCCGTAACGCCTGGCAGGACATCATTGACAAGCGCCTCTATATAACAGGCGCCGCCAGTTACGGTGAGACTTTTCACGACGATTACGATTTGCCCAATGGGTCAAACATGGGCGAAACCTGCGTGACGGTCACTTGGCTCCAGTTCAACGCACAACTGCTGCGGCTGACCGGTGAGGCCCGGTTTGCCGAGCAGCTCGAGCGGGTGGTGCTCAACCAGTTGTTCGGGGCTCAGAAGCCGGACGGCAGCGCCTGGGGCTATTATGTGCAGATGGAAGGAACGAAACCTTACCGCGGCTCGATTGATGGCCATTGCTGTCTTTCCAGCGGACCGCGCGGGGTTGCCTTGATTCCGACGTTTGCCTCCAGCGTTGATGCGGACGGCGTGGTGGTTAATCTCTATGACGCCGGGACCGTCAAACTGACGTTGCGCGATGGCAAGCCTGTCGTGCTGACTACCGAAACTACATATCCCAGCGATGGCAAAATCGTGATTACTGTGGATCCCGAGTCATCAGCCAGGTTCACCTTCAAGGCGCGAATCCCGGCCTGGTGCCGTGAGTCGTCGATGAAGCTCAACGGCAAGACGGTGAAGGCGAAAACAGGGGTGGATGGCTAGCCGCCATCGAACGTGAATGGCGCAGGGGCGACAAGGTGGAGTTGAATTTCAAGCTGGAGCCGCGGGTGATAGTCGGCGATCACAAGAACGAAGGGAAGGTCGCCGTCATGTATGGCCCGCTGGTATTGGCGGCGGATGAAGCGTTGTTGGGAACGAACGGATTGCAGCTCAATGCGGTTAGCATTGCCAATACGGATTTGACCGCGCTGGCGATTTCGCTGGAACCGGCACCCGATACACTCAAGAGCTGGCCACATGCCCAGGTTTTCCATATCAATGCCCTCTTGCGCGGCAAACCAAAGGAAATCCGCCTCATTCCGTTTGCCGATGCGGGCAGCCTTGGAGAGAACTATAAGGTTTGGTTGCCTCTGCGCTCGCCCGCCAGTGGCAATGTGCTGATGGAAGGCGTCGAGAGCCGCTCGCGTCAGGGGAATGCAGATGGCTCCATCAATGACGGGGACGTCCATACATTTGTGGTTACCTTTGACGGCAAGCCGGCGGTGGAGGATTGGTTTGAGGTGTCGTTGGAACAACCGCTGGCGATGGCACGCGTGCTCTTTGCCCATGGCAGGATCTTTCACGACGGCGGCTGGTTCGATGCCAGCGCCGGCAAGCCGCGCATCCAGATTCAGACCAGCAAGGGCGGGGCGTGGGAAGATGCGGGTGAACTGAACGATTACCCCGCCACTACTGGCACAAGCGGGGGCACCCTGAGCGAAGGCGAAACGTTCAACTACCCCTTATCGGCCCCGGTCAAGGTGTTCGGCGTCCGGGTCGTGGGTAAACCTGGTTGCGGCGATAACCCGAATCAGGCGTTCTCCTCGTGCGGCGAATTGCAGGCGTTTGAGAAGTAGCAGAAACATCAATCTCACAAACATAACAACCAGGAGCAACGCATGAAGATTTCTCTGATGAGAGTGACCCGGCAATTGCTGAAGGTTTTCTGTTTGGCGCTGGCGGTGATCGGGCTCAGTGCCTCGCTCGCAGCGGCGGCAACCAAACCCGGGGCGACAGGCACGCCCGGCACGGGTCTTGTCTTGGTCACGAATCCAGTCAGCTACGAGGATGGTCGTCCCTATCCCTCATACCGCCTAAATGCCGTGGATCAGGGCAAGTTCCTGGACTATGGGAAGGGGCCGAATCAGTGCGATTCCATGAATGCCCGCGAGGCCTTGATCAATTACGTGGACGGAACGTACTATCTATACTACGACGGCGCCGGTCCCAAAGGCTGGGTGGTGTGCCTGGCGGTGAGCAAGGATCTGAAAACGTGGGAGCGGAAGGGTCCCCTCCTCGACTTCGGACCCGGCGGGGCCGATTCCGCCGCCGCTTGCTCGCCCTGGATCATCAAGGATGACAATAATCTTTGGCACATGTATTATCTGGGCACCCCCAACACCACTGGAGGTGCTGACAAGATTCCCATTGCCCCTTATCTGGCTCTGCACGCAACGAGCACGTCTCCGGCAGGTCCATGGACGAAGCGTTACAACCCCGTTCCCTTCAGCACGAAAGAGGGCACTTACTATTCAATGTCCGCCTATCCCGGTCATGTCATCAAGCAGGGCAAAGAGTACATGATGTTCTTCGGTGCGGCGGATGCAAGAGTGAGGCGAACGATCTCTATTGCGCGCACGACCGATCTTAACGGCGAGTGGACGCTTGACCCCACGCCGGCATTGCCCGTTACCGAAAACCTTGAGAACTCCTCGTTGTACTACGAGCCAACCAGCAAGACATGGTTCCTGTTCGTCAACCATATTGGAAATAGATGTCCGGACGCCGTTTGGGTCTATTGGACCACGAACATCAATGTCTGGAATCCAGCCTGCAAGGCGATCGTGCTCGACGGTTCCAACTGTAAGTGGAGCAGTCAATGCATCGGTATGCCCTCGGTGGTTCAGGCTGGAGACAAACTGCTCCTTTTCTACGATGCTCCCGGCGGCGAAAGTATCAACGAGATGGGGCGGAGTCTGGGCATGGCAACGCTGCAACTGCCGCTGAAAGTTCTGGACCCATCCGGATCACATGCACCGGTGATGAACGGAAGCTTTGAGACATCTGGCGTCTCTATTGGCGGTCCCTGGTCAAGGTTCGGCAGCCCGTGGAGCGCTCTGGACCCTCCTTCGAAGTTTCAGCAACTTAAGGTCGTATCTGGAGGCGCATTCACCAGCACCGTTGACGGCGGCGGCGATTGGGCCGCGCTGATCAGCTCGGATGATGTGCCGTCCGCGTGTCCGCTCATTCAGAACCTGCCGCGAGACGTTTCCGCCGGAGATACGCTCTCGGTGACCTTCTGGCTCGGAAGGCAAAAAGGCTCGACTGGGGGACAATGTGTTGCCTATTTCGACATCAGCGGGACGAAGTATTCCGCCACGTTCGACACCACCTTGCTGGCCGCCGATAGCTGGAAGAGCTATACGCTGACCAAAACGATTGCGAATTCGGGGAATTTGAGTCTCGGGTTCTATGGCGCCACCCAGGCCGGTTCCTGGTTGGACAAGATCAGCAATGTCACCGTGACGCCGAAGTCGCCTTAAGGAACAGACCTACTATAACAACCAGGAGCAACACATGAAGATTCTTCTGATGATGGTGATAGCGAGCATGACCCTTGGCGCTGTACGTGCGGCCAAACCTTTGCCGGATAAGGTCGCCTGCGCCATTGCCGACCGGCATGATTTCCAGCAACCCTATCGCGCGCATCTGACCGGCTGGACAGGCTCACGCATGAAGATCAGCGAGACGAACCGGCTGGTGAAGATTGACCCGAACCGCCTGCTCCTGAGTTATCACAATCGGCCGGGATGCCAGTCGTACGATGGCGAGCATATCGGCAAATGGCTGCATGCCGCCTCGCTGGCGTGGAATTATTCCGGCGATCCAGCACTGCGGCAGAAGCTTGATCTCGTCGCCACGGGACTGGTCAAGTGCCAGCTCGAAGATGGCTACCTGGGGACCTATAGCCTCGACGGCAAAACATGGTCTCGCTGGACCGAATGGGATGTCTGGACTCACAAATATAATCTCCTCGGCCTCATCTCCTACGTCCGTTACACGGGGAACATGGACCTGCTGCCGGCCTGCCGGAAGATGGGCGATCTGCTCTGCAAGACTTTTGGCGATGCACCGGGCAAACGCGATATCAACGAGTCCAGCGCTCATGTCGGCATGGCGTCCGGCAGCGTGCTCGAGCCCATGGTGCAGCTCTATCGCTTGACGGGCGAACAGCGCTATCTGGACTTTGCGAAATATCTACTGCGCGCCTGGGAACAGCCGAATGGGCCGAAGATCGTCTCGCGGCTCCTGGAGTTGAAGGGGGTGGACAAGGTCGGCAACGCCAAGGCTTACGAAATGCTGTCCTGCATCAACGGCATCATTGAGTTGTATCGAACCACAGGTGACGCCAAGCTGCTGAAGGTCTGTCAGAATGCCTGGCAGGACATCGTGGATAAAAGACTCTATATCTCCGGGTCG
>CAINDV010000593.1 GCA_903847485.1 uncultured Verrucomicrobiota bacterium | reverse complement strand
GGGTGAGGACGCTGGTGGCGGGATCGAAGCCGTACTTGAGTAATAAATCGTCGGCGGAGACGGGCGCGGCACCCAACAGTAATAGGGCAGTGGCGAGAGAGAGGAAGCGGTTTCTCATAGTGTCGGTGTTCTGGACGGGACGGCGAGACGGCGGGTGTTCCCGCCGTGTTCACCGTGATGTCTGCATGCGCCAAATTCATAAGCTGGGATTGAAATACTGGAAGCGTGGTAGGTTGTTAATGTGTACTGTTCTGAAATCGCCTCGGAGTTCGCGCTCGCTGCGTGAACCACCAAGCGGGCCGCCGCTACTTGGTTGGCGGGGCGTTGGTGGCAGCCTTGGCGAGTTGCTCCTGGAGCGTGTTCCACTTGGCGGCCAGTTCGTTGAATTCGGTGGCCACTTTGTTGAATTTCAGCGCCATCTCGTTGCGCTCCTCCGCAACTTTTTTCAGCTCTTCGTTCTGGCGTGTCACATCCTCGTTTTGCTTCTTGATGGCGTCGTTGGCCCGGTCCAGGGCTTCCTTGTAAGCGACCAGTTGCTTGGTTTTGACTTCGTTGTCCGACTTGGTCCTGTCTAGCTCATTGTCGAGAGTGACGATCTGCACGGTGTTGCTCTTGACCTGTTCGATCAGTTCCTTCTTGAGGCTGTCGAGGCGCGTAACCTCGGTCTGGGTGATGCGAACCAAGTCGTCCAGCGATTGGATTTTCCCGTCGCGGTGGCGCGTCCGGTCAGCCATCATCTGCATTTGCTGACGGTTGACCGTTTCGCGCTGCCATTGGAACCAGATCAGGCCGCACAGGCCCAAAGACAGCACGATCATCAAGCTCGTCAAAAAGTTCTTCATGCCTAAAGGTATTTAAGGTTGCTTCCGCAGTCGCCACCACTTGCGGGGCCGGAAGCTGTCAGGTTCTCCACGCCCTGTCAAAACCTGTGAAGGCTTGGAGCGGGGCAGCGGTCTTGTGGGGAGCCTCCACGATTGGTTGATCGCGAATTGGAGCCATGAACCGAGCAGTGGAGCGCCGACATTCTTGTCGGCGTGGGCCTCTGCCGAGGTGCTGGCCGACAAGAATGTCGGCGCTCCGACTGCCCGGTTCACGGGAAGTGGGGAGTGGTGGGCCGCCGCTCGTCACGCACCACTTGCCACAAAGCCGCTGGCTGGGCACCGGCAGCTTGGTTCAACCGCCCACTTCCGCCCGCGCTTCAGCGGCCAGCGGCGTGCTGAGGTAGCGCTCGCCGGTGGAGCAGGCAATGGTGACGATCAGTTTGCCTTTGTTCTCCGGGCGTTGGGCCAACTGCAGGGCAGCGGTGACGTTCGCCCCCGTGGAAATGCCGACCAGCAGTCCCTCCTCTTTCGCGAGCCGGCGTGCCATGACGAAGGCTTCGTCGTTGCTGACTTGAATGCACTCGACAATTTGCGGATTCCCCTGGGCGTCTTTGAGGTGGAGGTTTTTCGGGACGAAACCGGCACCGGTGCCTTGAATCTTGTGCGAACCGGGTTTCACGGGTTGGCCGGCGAGTGTCTGGGAGATCACTGGCGAATCCTTTGGCTCGGCGGCAATCGCTTGGAAGGATGGCTTGCGCGCTTTCAAGACTTCACAGCAACCGGTAAGCGTGCCGCCGGTGCCGACGGCGGAGACTAGGATGTCCACTTTACCGTCGGTGTCCGCCCAGATTTCCTCGGCGGTAGTGCGGGCATGGACGGCGGGGTTGGCCGGGTTTTCAAACTGCTGCGGAACCCAGGAGTTGGGAGTTTCTTTGGCCAGTTGTTCGGCTTTGGCAATCGCGCCCTTCATGCCTTCGGGGCCAGGGGTGAGCACCAGTTTCGCGCCCAGCATGGCGAGCAGCACCCGGCGTTCGAGCGACATCGTTTCCGGCATCGTAAGGATGAGTTTGTAGCCCTTGGCGGCCGCGACAAAGGCGAGCGCGATGCCGGTGTTGCCGCTTGTCGGCTCAATGATGACGGTGTCCTTCGTGAGCAGGCCACGCTTTTCGGCGTCTTCGATCATCGCCACGCCGATGCGATCCTTGACGCTGCCCAGCGGGTTGAAGAATTCGCACTTGAGGAGGATGGTGGCGTCCAAGCCTTCGGTGACGCGGTTCAGGCGCACCAGCGGCGTGCGGCCCACGGTTTCGACGATGTTGTTGTAGATATGTCCCATGATGAAGTTCAGTGTTTAGTTTGATGTCGCGAATGCGGGTGAAATCTTGTGGGCGGCCATCCGTTCGGCAAGTGTTATTATCAGGATGGGCAGAATTTCGGTGCATCGCCAAGTTGTCGGTTACTTCTGGGGCCGCCCGGTGAGGGCACCCGGCCTAGTGTGCCTGGCAGGTGCCGAACCTTTCGGGGTGAAACGTCCCCGACGGGGTGATGACGATAACCGTAGCCGAACGGCCAGGTGGG
>CAINDV010000592.1 GCA_903847485.1 uncultured Verrucomicrobiota bacterium | reverse complement strand
TCTGGCGAGCGCACCATAGAACATCACGGTCACACTGCGCCGAGCGCTGGAACCGAGATCAGCCCTAGCAGGTTCATGGGCGCAACGCGCGCAAAAAATTCGGGGTGGTCTCATTTGGGCGTGATAGGGGTAGGGAGAGCGGACATGGCCGCTCTCCCCTACCCCTATCCCAGATCTCCGGGCTGCGCCCGGTTCCAATCTCGGAGTTCGGGTTCAGCCGTCCCGGCGGGACGGGGATACTCGCGCCGAGTGGGACTGGAGATCCCGTCGCCATTCCAAGGGATGGCCTGTTCCACTGTGAACAGCGAAAAACCGAAGAAACGGATCTCGAAAAAACTTGCGCGCTCGCGGGGTGGTCGGGTAACCAGACTACCGTCCGGTATGAACCCTCTCGCGACATTCGGTGAAGTTCGAAGCGCTAGCGCACCGTCAGCGACGGAGTGCTTCTGGCGTAGCTCGGCTTCCCTCCGCCGGGCCGTGCGCCGCGCGATTCGGGGCGCGTGCCACCTTTTTATCCGGACGGTGAAACTGCAACCAAGAACCAAGACAAGAAGAACATCGGTGCCGGCGTATGCTTGGCACCAACCCAAACCGCAATTACCCACTATGAAAGCACTTCAATATGGCTGGCTGGCCGTCATCCTCTGCCTGTTTCCGTCGTCCGGCCGGGCGCAGCAATTCGGGGACTTCAGCTATTCCTCCGACGGCACCAACATCACTATTACCAAGTACACTGGCGCTCGCGGCAACGTGACGATCCCGAGCGTGATTGATGACTTGCCGGTGGTCCTCATCGGATACGAGGCGTTCTACTATTGTCCCGGTCTCACCAATGTTACTATCCCCAACAGCGTCACCAGCATCGGGAACTCTGCGTTTGTTTCCTGCTCTGGCCTGACCAACATTATCGTTGGTACCAACGTCGCTAGTATCGGAATCTGGGCTTTCTCCCATTGCTACAGCTTGACCGCAATCGCAGTTGGGTCTTTGAACGCCCATTACAGCAGCGTGGATGGTGTCTTGTTCAACAAAGACCAGACCATAATCATCCAGTATCCGGACGGCAAGACTGGCAGCTACACCATTCCCAACAGCGCCACCAGTATCGGAACCTGGGCTTTCTCCCATTGCTCCAGCCTGACCAGCGTCATCATTCCCAACAGCGTCAGCAATATCGGAGACGGGGCTTTCTACAACTGCTCCGGCCTGACCGGTGCCACCATCGGCAACAGTGTCACTGTCATCGGAAACGACGCATTCTACTATTGCTCCAGCCTAACCAACGTCATCATCGGTAACAGCGTCACCAGCATCGGAGACTAGGCGTTTTACAATTGCACCGGCTTAACCAACGTTATCATCGGTAATAGCGTCACCAGCCTCCGAAACAACGCATTCTCGGAATGCTCCGGTCTGACCAGCATCGCCATCCCCAACAGCGTCACCAGCATAGGAAGCTGGGCGTTATCTGACTGCTTCGGCTTGGTCAGTGTCACCATCGGAAACAGCGCCACCAACATCGGAGATAGGACGTTCGCCTATTGTTCCAGACTGACTGCGGTCACAGTTGCGCCATTGAACGCCAATTACAGCAGCATCGACGGAATCTTGTTTAACAAGGGCCAATCCCTCCTCATCCTCTGTCCGGGCGACGAGACTGGTGGTGTCACTATTACCAACAGCGTCACCAACATCGGGGAGTATGCGCTCCAGCGTTGCTCCGGATTGACCAACATCATCATCGGCAATAGCGTCGCCGGCATCGCAGGCTCCGCATTTGCTTGGTGCTCTGGTCTGACCACCATTACCCTCCCAGACAGCGTCACCAGCATCGGAGAGAGCGCATTCGAACACTGCCCCAACCTGACCAGCGTTACCGCCCCCAACAGCGTCACCAGCATCGGAGACTGGGCGTTCTCTGACTGCCTTGGCCTGGCCAGGGTCACCATCGGCAACAGCGTCACCAGCATCGGGTCCTATGCGTTCTATAATTGCGCCGGATTGACTGGCGTCACCATAGGCAGCAGTGTCACTAGCATCGGATGGTACGCATTCCTCAATTGCTTCAACCTAAACTCCATGTTCTTCCGCGGAAACGCCCCTTATGCCATTTGGGCTCCTCCGCCGAGCGGAGGTCCGCCACTTGGCTACCCGACCATAAGCTACTACCTACCCGGCACTAGCGGCTGGGAAGCGACTTATTGCGGTCAGCCAGCCTATTTGTTGAACCCCGCCCCGCAAACCAGTGGCCCCAGCTTTGGGGTTGGGACCAATGGCTTCGGCTTCAACATCACCGGCACGGCGGACATCCCCATCGTGGTGGAAGCCAGCACGAACCTCACGGCTGCCGCCTGGGTGCCGCTGCAATCCTGCACGCTCACCAACGGTCTGATCTACTTCAGCGACCCCGCCTGGACGAACTTCCCCACCCGCGCCTACCGCATCCGCTCGCCGTAGTCTCAGACCTCCTGACCCGAGGAATCGGCGTGGGCCGCCCGGTGAGGGCACCGGGCCTGCAGGACCGCGCCATTGTTGTAGGCCGGGTCCCCTGACCCGGCGGCGGGTGACATAGCCAAAATGAGCAGGCCAAGCGCCCTGGGGCGCGTGGCAGGGCCGATGAACCTGTTTTCGTCCATCCCTACGTTCCAGCGACTTGTGGGTGAGTTTATTTGAAGAACTGCTGAGTAAACCCTTGCTCAAGGGCGCAAAGTTTCTTGAAATACGCACCGGCACTCCCTGTCGAACGGGGGGCCATCAGCCCCGAGCAAACCAATGCGGCCTGACATGAAAACGAATCTTACGTCAATCGCGGCCAACCGGAGGAACTTCCTCCGGGACGGGCTGCGCGTGGCGTTGCTCGGCGGCGTGGCGGTCGTCGCCGGCACGCTGGCTCGCCGCAACTCGCGACGGCTGCCCGGCCAGACTTGCACCAGTGACGGACTCTGCCGGGCCTGCGCCGCTGCGGAAGGCTGCGGCTTGCCACAGGCGCTTTCGTTCCGGCAGGCCACGAAAGGAAACCAGCCATGAAGAAGGAATTCCAACTTTCCGACCGTCGCGAGTTCCTCGCCGACGGCTTGCGCAGCGCGGCGCTCCTGACGGCTTTGGCCACCGGACGCGGCCAGGCCGCCGACCGGCCCGCCCCGTCGAATCCGTTCGCCTACGATGTTTCCCGGCAGAGCAAGACCGATCCGAAGCTCATCGCCTACGAGGAAGTTGCCCGCTGGAAAAGCCCGCATCCCGAACCCAAGCGCCTCGCCGTTGCGCCGGACCAGCGCATCTTTGTCTGCTCCGGCAACTACGTCACCGCCCTGGATTCCGCCGGCCAGAGCGGCTTGGAAATCGCCTTGCCGGAAGCCGCCCGCTGCGTCGCCGTGGCGAAGGACGGCACGATATACGCCGGCTTGCGCGATCACCTGGAAGTCTTCGATGCGAAGGGCCAGCGCCGCGCCGTCTGGGATTCGCCGGGCAAGAAGGCGTGGTTCACCGGGCTGGCGGTTGGTGAAAACGACGTCTTCGCCGCCGACTCTGGAAATCGCGTCCTGCTTCGCTACGACAAGTCCGGCAAGCTCGCCAGCCGCATCGGCGAGAAAAACAAGGAGCGCGACATTCCGGGTTTCATCCTGCCCAGCCCGTATCTGGACGTGGAAATCAGCCGCGACGGCTTGCTCCGCGTCAACAACCCCGGACGCCACCGCGTCGAGGCTTACACGCTGGCCGGCGACTTCGCAGGTGCCTGGGGCCAGCCCACGATGGGCATCGCCGGCTTCTGCGGCTGCTGCAATCCCATCGGCCTGGCGCTCCTGCCGGACGGGCGGTTCGTGACTTGCGAGAAGGGCCTGCCGCGCGTGAAAATCTACGGCGCAGACGGAGCGTTTGAGTCCGTGGTGGCCGGCACGGAATCCTTCTCCGAGAACGCCAAGGCTTGCACCGACCTCAACGACTGCACCCGCGGCGGCATGGACGCGGCAGTGCTGGCCGATGGACGCATCGCCATACTTGATTTCATCGCGGCAGACATCCGGGTGATGAAGGCCAAAGGGTGAACCATTTACAAGCTAATCACGAACTAGCGCCCTAAGCCTAATTATACGAATGCAGACTATGACCAAGAAACCAGACGAGTCGGCGACACTATACGATCTCGAATTCCAGCAGGTGCAGGGGCTTAGTTGGTTACCGTGGGTTGGCCACGGCTACTCCGAGCGTCCATCGAACCAGCGGTTGCTTGTCGTTGGAGAGTCCCATTACTTCAACGGAAACACGCCTGATGAGCGGCAAGCGAACCGCCAGAAGTGGCTCAACTACCCCAACTACACGCGAGAGGTCGTTTCGGAGTCACTGATAAACCGGGATTGGACTACCAGGACGTTGAGTAATATTCCCAAGCTGCTTTTTCGGAGCGCAGAAGTTGACACCATCAGGCTTTGGTCTGACACGGCCTTTTACAACTTTGTGCAGAGGATGATGGACTACAAACAGGACGGACAGCCGGAGAGACCGGCTTGGGATGACTACCTGACTGGCTGGCGAGTATTTAAGGAGATTGTCGGAGTTCTTCGGCCGAGTCACTGCCTTTTCATAGGCGTGGAAGCGGCAAAGAGTTTCAACTTCGGACGTGTCTCCTGCACCAAGCAAATCGGAAGAACATGGGCTCGTGTTGCGTACGTTGATGTAGGAGGGAGCAGTATTCAGCTCATTTTTGTCCAACATCTCGGAAAGTACTTTAGCTGGAGGCAGTGGAACGATTATCTCCATGCGCAGCATCCCGATTTGATGAGTTGGCTTGGATCCCAAGCATATGAACAGAGGCAGAACTCTTAACGGCGTAGCCCAAGTTGGTCGGCCAACTAGACGCGACCATGTCCTTGAAGGGTGGGCTTGCCTAGTGGGCAGACTCTAGTCAACAGGCTTCTGGCTTCGGACTTCATTCGTCATTCCTCCCGCCGCATGACCCCACCCTCTCCAATCCCAGCCGTTACCACGCGCCGCGACTTCCTCCGCAGCGGCACCCGCGTCGCCGCCGTTGCCACGCTTGGCGCGCTCGGCGGCGTGGTGGCCGGGCACACGCAGGCGGAAGATTGGGTCTGGCAAATTGACCCCGCCAAGTGTCTTCGCTGTGGCAATTGCGCCACGAAATGCGTGCTGGAGCAGTCGGCAGTGAAGTGCGTTCACGCCTACGCGATGTGCGGATACTGCCAGCTTTGCACCGGCTTCTTCGCGCCGGAGCCGAACGCGCTGACGACCGCCGCCGAGAACCAGCTTTGTCCCACCGCCGCCATCAAGCGTACCTTCATCGAAGACCCCTACTACGAGTACACCATTGAAGAGCATCTCTGCATCGGCTGCGCTAAGTGCGTCGAGGGTTGCAGCCGTTTCGGCAACGGCTCGCTCTTCCTCCAGATCCGCCACGACCGCTGCGTCCACTGCAACGAGTGCGCCATCGCCCCCACCTGCCCCGGCGAAGCTTTCCGTCGCGTCCCGGCCAGGCAGCCGTATTTGCTGAAGACCACGCACGCGCACTGACCATGGAGAATTTACGATTTACGATTTACGATTTACGCAGCCTTCTCCGTGCGGCTCGTAAATCGTACATCGTAAATCGTAAATGGCTGACCCTGGCGGCGCTCCTGTTCCTTTGTCTCAACGCCTTCTCCGAAGCCCGCTTCCCGCCACCCGATTTCTCCGAGACCAACCACCAACTCCCCGTCACCACCACGCCCGCCGCTCGCGCCGAGTGGCTCCAATACCTCGACGTCGGCGTCCTGTGCGCCTGCCTGGGCGTCGCGCTCTGGCTGATTTACCGGAAACGCTCGCGGCGCGGACTTTTCTGGCTGTCGCTCTTCTCGCTGGCCTATTTCGGCTTCTGGCGTCGCGGCTGCGTCTGCGCCATCGGCGCGCCGCAGAACGTCGTTTACGCCCTCTTCAACCCCGACTACTCCGTGCCGCTGACCGTGCTGGCGTTTTGCTTCGCGCCGCTGGTGGTCGCGCTCTTCGCCGGGCGCGCCTTCTGCGCTGGCGTTTGCCCGCAAGGCGCTTTGCAGGATCTCGTGCTTGTGAAGCCAGTCAAAGTCGCTCCCTGGCTGGAACATGCGCTCGGCGTCGTGCCGTTCCTTTTCCTCGGTTTCGGGCTGAGTTTCGCCGCCACCGGGACCGGCTTCGCTTTCTGCCGCTACGATCCGCTGGTGCCCATCTTCCGGTTCTCCGGTAGCTTCTTCATCATGTCGTTCGCGGCGGTGGTGCTGCTGACCGGCATGTTCGTGGGCCGGGCTTACTGCCGCTTCCTTTGCCCCTACGGCGCGCTGCTGCGGTTGGCGTCGCTGGTGTCGAAGTGGCGCGTCCGCGTGACGCCCGACTACTGCACGCAATGCCGACTCTGCGAAAACTCCTGTCCCTTCGGCGTCATCCGCGAGCCGTCCGTCGCCCCGCTGCCACCGACCACGCTGGGCATGGACCGCCGTCGCCTCGGCTGGCTGCTGGTGCTGTTGCCGGTGATGGTCGCCAGCGGCGTCTGGCTGGGGGCCAGGTTCAGCCCCGCTGCGGCGCGCTGGAATCCCACCGTCGCGCTCGCCGAACGCTACGTCAGCCAGCAGAAAACTCCGGCGAACTACGGCGTAATGACGCCCGAAACTCTTGGCTTGCAGCGCGTTGAAGCCAACCCCGAAGCCGTCCTCTCCGCCGCCGCCGATGTGCAACGCCGGTTCCACGTCGCCATGATGCTCTTCGGCGGCTGGGCCGGACTGGTCTTCGGCGTGAAGTTGATCGCGCTTTCGGTGCGCCAGGGCCGGACCGATTGGGAGCCGGATCGCGGCGCGTGCTTCGCCTGCGCCCGGTGCTTCCGCGCCTGCCCGAACGAGCGCGTCCGCGTCGGCCTGATGCCGGCGAGCGAGTTGCCCCCGCCACCGGCCCCCGCTGCCACTACTGCCAATGTCTAACGCCCAAGCCAGCCTGACGCCGGATTCCTACCGGCAAAGCCTCGCCCGTCCGCCACAAGCCGGCGACGCGCTCCGACGCGCGCTGGCCGGCACGGTCTGGATCGCCGTCGCGTTCTGCGTGCTGCTCTGCGCGGTGATGCTCTACAACCACCTCACCGCCACCACCAACGACCCGTGGAAATCTCCGCAACTGCTCGCGCTCAAGGAGAAGCTCGTCCTAGAGCCGAAGAACGAGGAGGTCAAGCAAGACATCCGCCGGCTCGATTTCGAGTTCCGCCAGCACTACCGCCGGCGGTTGGCGCTGGACGGCTTCGGCGGATGGCTGCTGCTTGGCGGCGCGCTGGCGCTGGTCCTCGCGGCGCGGCAGGCGGCGGAATTGCGGAAGCAGCTTCCCCGACCGCAGCCTTCGCGCGACGCGGCGGACCAGGCCCGCTACGCGGCGACTTGCGCCCGCTGGGCGGTGGTTGCTGTCGGCGGTGTCGCGATGGTGATTGTGGCCGCGTTCGCGCTCAACGCCGGCTCGCCGCTGCCGGCCTCGGCGGCGGAACTCGACAAACTGCTGGGGCGCGGCGGTGATGGCGCGGCGGTCAGCGATGCGCCGTCGCCAGCGGAATTTGCCGCCAACTGGCCGCGCTTCCGCGGCCCCACCGGCGGCGCGGTGGCGGCGGCCACCAACCTTCCGCTGAGTTGGGATGAGAAGTCCGGCGCGGGCATTCTCTGGAAATCCGCCCTGCCCGTCCACGCGCCGAATTCGCCGGTCGTCTGGAGCAACCGCGTCTTCCTCACCGGCGGCAGTGCGGCCAAGCGCGAGGTGTTTTGCTACGACGCCACCACGGGACAGCTTCTCTGGCAGCGCGCCGTGGAAAACGTCCCGGGCAGTCCGGCGAAGCCGCCGGAGGTGCCGGAGGAAACCACCTTCGCCGCGCCCACCGCCGCCACCGACGGACGCCGCGTGTTTGCCGTCTTCGCCAACGGCGATCTGGCGGCGCTCACCGTGGACGGCGCTCCGGCGTGGTCGAAAAACATCGGCGTGCCGAAAAATCCCTATGGCTACGCCACGTCGCTGGCTCTGTGGCCCGGCCGGCTGATCGTGCAACTCGATCAAGACAGCGGCGCGCCCGGCGGCTCGCGGTTGCTGTGCTTCGACGCCGCCACGGGCCGGCAGATTTGGGAACGCGCGCGCCAGACCACCGGGACGTGGTCCACGCCCATCGTCATCGAGGCCGCCGGCAAAGTGCAGATCATCACGCTCGGCCTGCCGCACGTCACCAGCTAC